>JANNDZ010000443.1:0-2359 GCA_031378395.1 Pseudanabaena sp. OTE_75_metabat_487_sub | reverse complement strand
AAATAATTGCTTTGAAGTTTTTGGAAAAACTTGGTTATCAAGCGGATCTTGCCGTAAATGGACTGGAAGTACTCAAAGCACTAGAGCATAAATTCTATGATTTAATTTTGATGGACATCCAAATGCCTGAGATGGATGGATTGGAGGCAACTCGCTGCATCCGACGAAAGGAGAAAGAGACTATGGCAGTTAAGAAAGTCAAAATTGTAGCAATGACTGCAAATACCATGGACGAAGATAGAGAAAATTGTGTCCTGATTGGGATGGATGATTTTATTGGTAAACCCATAAGGATAAACGAACTAGATGTTGTGTTACAGAAGTTCTCGAGCAAGTAAACAGCAATAAATCGCTAAAAGTTTTAGCGATTTATTGCTGTTTGGGTTAAAGTGTCACCGCAAAGCGTTGTAAAAGCTGCCAGATCACAATACCAATTAGCCAAGAAATACTTGTTGCTAATGGAACATATAGAATTCCTCCCACTATTTCTAGGGGAGCGATCGCACGCAGCACCCAGACATGAACTAGATAAGTAGTAAAGCTTGCTTTGGCGAAAGTTTTGATTTGGGGTTGAACAGATTGCCATAGTTCTTGCATGGAGCTTTGCAGGGATTTAACCAAAAAAGCTTGGGGTGGTGCTTCGTGCCGCCACAAGCTTTTGAGTTTTTGCCCGTTTTGCCAAGACATTGACCACAGCAAGAAGGTAAATGTCAACAAAACTACAGTTGGTCGAGCATAATGACCGACAGCTTCAGCAGAGTTCTTGAGTATCGCGGTCCAATAGAATTCGCTCAGTTCAACAATTGCTGCGATCGCAAATAAATATCCCCATATATGCGATCGCCATTTCGCCACCAAAAGACTTGTCCATCCGCGATCTTTGGCAAGCCAAATCCCAATTTGGAAATAAGACAGCCAATAAATTATATGATTCCCATTAGGTAAGAAAGTCGTAATATTTACCAGTAAATCAAAAGTTGCAGACACCCATCTCAAGCCAAACAAAGCGAAAGTAATAGACACTAGAATATACAAGTTCCATTTTGTAAATAAGATGTTCCTAAGGATTGGATATAAAATATAGCATTGGAAAATGATGCCTAAGAAGTAAAGGTGATAGTCACCCATACCTGAAGCAAGCAATTGTAAAATTTGTTGACCACGCTCTAGCCAATCTGCTCTTTGAAACTGACTCTGCCCAATTATATTGAGTAAAGTAAATAGAATATATGGCGGAACAATGCGCCAAAGGCGGCGCTGAAAAAATATTTGCAAATCAAAAGGTCTTTTTTCTTCAGACTTGGCTAGGGCAAAGCCTGACAAAATCACAAATATCGGTACTGTAAAGCGCCCAACTTGGTTAATGATTGTATCGATAAAAATCTCAAAATTGATAGTAGTTGTATCATGCACACCAAACCACCAATGATGCGAAGCATGAATACCAATGACGATAGTTGTAGCGATCGCACGCAGTAGATCAGAGAGTTCCCAAGTCATATTTTATAAAGATTATTTTGATAGCGCTAAGCATTTTCCAGATTGGATCTAATGATCTTAGGAATCTTTAAATCGCCCTGCATCATCTGTTTCCATATCTCTGCAATTCCTTCTTTTCCATTTGTCTGTACTTTTCGTAAGATGAGCAAACTATCTGTTAACAAAGTTTCAACATCAATGGATTGATAGTCAGGAAGATATGCTGGTAAGCGACTTGTCCCTTCACCCAAGAGAATCGCTGCACCATGCCAATTTTGACTTTTGAGGTGATATAGACCAACGGCAATTTGTAAAATCCCCTGATAAAAAGCCCGATCGCTTTGCCAAGAATCATTCCAAATCGCCTCTAAAGTGTCGTGACAGGCATAATAATCGCCACTATTAAACTGGGCGATCGCCTCTTCAAATGCTGGATCAACCATTGGCTAGTACTTTAGCGATCGCTTGTTTTTGCTCGGCATCATATCCCCATTTTTCGAGAAAGGATACATAATCTCCCTCGTTTGAGATTGCCGAGTTACGCATTTGAGTAGCAATTTCATAAACTTCAGCAAGTTCTACTTTCTCAATTAAAATTCCAGTCCTCCTAGCGACGCGATCGGAGCCTTGGGCTTGTTCTTCATTACTTATACGGCGGTGAGAAATTGCCATAGCGGTGGACATGGCGAGATTTTTGACCAGTAGTTCTGCGATCGCATGAGGAGCAGATTGCAAAGCTCTAATAATAGGAGTGCTAGGCGCATCTGCAAGTTGCCATTCCCCAGTCAAGAAACACACAAAAAAGCCCCTTGCTCCATTTGAAGTTTGCACAAGTGCCGAGATTTCTGATTCTAATTTTGATTCATCTAAGTCTTTGCGA
>JANNDZ010000417.1:0-2176 GCA_031378395.1 Pseudanabaena sp. OTE_75_metabat_487_sub | reverse complement strand
CCCCATCCCCATAGAAGTGAAATTAATAGAAACATTCCACTGTATGCTGCTTGAACGCGCCCAAAGCTTGCTGGTTGAAGAGTTGGTAGTATCCCGTAGATGAATAGCACTAAGCCTCCAATCAAACCATACCAAACGCTTCTACTCTCTCGAAGCCATAGCCAAATCAAATATGCTCCACCAAGCTCAAACAAGGCTGTTATTCCGAAATATGCCAAAGACCTAAAAATATTCACTTTCTGTTCTTAGTTTTGCAAGAAAAATTTATCTGTAGGATACGTTACCCCCTCTAGGAGGCTAAAGTATAAGTAGATATTTAATGGAGTCAAATAGAGTGTCACTAACTGAACTCACCCAAATTTCTGACCAAAAGACAGGTCAAGGCATAGCTGTATTAGATGAAAATTTAGAGCAACTCAAGACTAGTGATCTACATGTGGTCGAAACTTGCCCGCTATTAGCTCCTGTGGAGGTAAAAACAGAATTACCAATTACCAACGCGATCTCCAAAGTCGTCGCAGGTGCTAGAGCCAGAATCAGAAATATTTTAAATGGCAGCGATCGCCGCTTACTAGTTGTCGTTGGACCTTGCTCAATTCATGATGTCAAAGCGGCGAGAGAGTATGCCGAAAAGCTCGCAAAATTTCGTGACGGGGTAAGCGATGCATTGGAAATCGTGATGCGTGTTTATTTCGAGAAGCCACGCACCACAGTGGGCTGGAAAGGGCTGATTAATGATCCGCATCTCAACGGTACATTTGACATTAATTTCGGTATCCGCATGGCGCGGGAATTATTGCTGGATGTGGCAAAGTTGGGCTTGCCCAGTGCGACAGAGCTGCTTGATCCAATCGTGCCGCAGTACCTTGCAGATCTGATTTCATGGACAGCAATCGGGGCGCGGACAACCGAGAGCCAAACTCACCGCGAAATGTCATCTGGCTTATCAATGCCTGTAGGTTTCAAAAATGGCACAGATGGCAGCATTGATGTGGCGATTAATGCCTTGCTGTCAGCTCGTCAGCCCCACCGTTTTCTTGGAGTCAATAACGAAGGTAGGGCAAGCATTGTCACCACGACAGGCAATCCTGATGGGCATATCGTTTTACGTGGCGGTAAGCAGGGCCCAAATTACGACAAAACTCATGTAGATGCGATCGCTAATCGTCTCAAAGATCGAAAGCTACAGCCATACATGATGGTTGATTGCAGCCACGACAATAGCGGACAAGATTACAATCTTCAGCCAACTGTGTTGCAAGATATCGCTGAGCAAGTGCGTAATGGCTCACAGCACATTGTCGGCATCATGCTCGAAAGTCATCTCAATCGCGGTAAGCAGCCTTTGAAAGAATTGGCAAAATTGGAATATGGAAAGAGTATTACCGATGGTTGTATTAACTTTGAGACCACTGTTGATGTTTTAACAGATCTCGCTAATGCAGTGCGATCGGGACGGTTTTAATTAATGTTGCTGGGCTTTCGCCCAGTAACATTAATTCATAGGTTTTCTTTGACAAAAGCGCGAAACTTAACTTCAGCTGCAATCTCGTCCTGTTGCGCTTCTTCTAGAAAGTTATATAAATATTCTTTTTGCATCCAAGGGAAAGTAGGACTGCGATCGCATTCTACATATTCTGCTTTCTGCAATGTATAAATCTTTAATTCCTGTCCATTAAATCGCCAAAATTCAGGTACTCCCATACTGGCATAAAGCCTATTTTTATCAATATCAGTGTGAGTAATGTCCACCTCAACTACGAGATCGGGTGGAGGATCTTGGCTAAAATCAATTGTCTTTCCTACAACTTTCGATTGATTCTGAATGTAGTAAGCACAATCTGGCTCAGCACCACGTTGCAAATCTTCACGATCCATTGTGGTAGATCCCATTGTTTTGATTTTCATCCCCTTTTCCATCACTAAAGCGACTATAAAACGCTCAATTAAACGCAGTGAAAATTCGTGAGTTTGTAAAGGCATAGTGATTTCAAGAGTTCCGCGATCGTAGGTGAGCCTTGCGGCGCGACTCTGGGGTAGAGCATGGAGGATTTGCTGATACGACAGCCAGCTAATTCCTCTTAGCGCAACTCGATTTTCGCCCTGTCTCGTTACTGCGGTAACTGCCGAAGTTAGAGGTTTTGCTTCTGGTGGTGAAATAGTGAGAACCATGTGA
>JANNDZ010000329.1:0-3597 GCA_031378395.1 Pseudanabaena sp. OTE_75_metabat_487_sub | reverse complement strand
AAGCATCGGTATCAACAACAATTTGCGAGGAGATGACACGATAGCGATCGCCAATCAGCGCATCGGGCGGAAATGCATCGGTATCCAGCCCGACTGCCCAAAGATATTGCTGCTCAACTGCCGTAGCTTGCTCTTGTTTTTCCATGAAGATTATTGATCGCTTGCCAAAATTGTGTGGTGGACTTAGGGAAGAATATAGCGAAAAGCTCAGGTGTCTTAGAATTTATTTACAGTAACAAATTTAGGGTCAGGATAAGCGGCTCTGAGCGATATCCACCTATAAATTAGAAGATTTGACCTGTTTGTTCAAGAGACATTTGGCTATTGTAGCGAAACGGCGGGACTATTTTTATGGATTTGCATCTTGATTTGGGGCGCACAAATCTACAAATGTTAAATGACTGTACAACTTGTTACCAGATTTCTTTAGAATCTGGTTATTGTAGTAACTAGACTTTAATCAAAAGTTTAATTTAACAATAAAAATTTAATACTTACTTTTTTTCTTCCGTTTATTTTTTGATTTGTTTTTTTCGATTGTAATCAAAACCCTTTTTATAAATATTTCAACATAATTTCACTGCCATAACCCATGAAGCAACATCTCACCGATCGCGAACAAAAAGTTCTTTGGGCAACTATTGATCACTATATTCTAACGGCGGAACCAGTTGGCTCTAAGGCTTTGGTGTCAGGTTATGACTTTGATATTAGCCCTGCCACGATTCGCAATGTGATGAATATGCTTGATCGCAGTGGTTTGTTATTTCAGCCGCACACATCTTCTGGGCGCGTTCCTTCGGATTCAGGCTATCGAGTCTATGTCGATGAATTGATTGATCCTGCCAGTGAGCTAACCTATAGCAAGCATCAGTTTCTTGCAAGCAAAAACGATCGCCTCGGCAAGTCCAGTCTGGATGGGGTGATGCGTGATGTTGCCCAGATTTTGGCAACCCTGAGCGGTTGCATCGCGGTGATTACAGCTCCGAATATGCAAACGATGCGGATTCGGCATTTGCAATTAGTAATGGTGGATGATTGCAAAGTAATGGCGATCGCCGTTAGCGATACTTATCACACTGCCTCAGTAACAATGGATTTGCCTAGCGAAACTAAGCCCGAAGTTTTGGAAGGCGAATTAAATATTCTTAATAATTTCTTGAATGAACACTTACGTGATAAGAACTGGTCAGAGCTAAATAGTGCTTTGCAGTGGGACGATCTAGATCGCCAGTTTCAGCAATATGCAGTGTTATTGCAGCAGTCCTTGCAGCAGCTCATGAAACTATGCGATCGCACGGCTCTGGGGCAGATGTTTATTAGTGGCTTAACGGAGCTATTGCGCCAGCCTGAGTTTTCTAATCTGCGTCAGGTGCAAAATATTGTGCAGTTACTGGAAGCAGATCGCGCTTCGTTAATGGCGCTGATTATCGATCAGCCCACTCCATCCGCCAATTCCGTCAGCATCAGAATTGGTTCCGAAATTTCAATTGAGCCGATTCAAAACTGTACATTTATTTCTAGTACTTATCTCTGTGATGACAAGCCCGTAGGGACAGTGGGCGTATTAGGCCCAACCCGATTGGGTTATACAAGGGCGATCGCTTCGGTACAGGCTGCTGCGTTACATTTAACCGATGCGATTAGTAAATGGTAAATTAACAGGCAAAGGACTTGCGTAGCAGGTGCTTTGCCTGTTAGGGGTTGCTAATTTCAGAGATCGCCTTACGGGCAATACTGGTCACATATAGCGTTACTGCAACTGTGGCAATAAAACCAACAATCCGAATTACCCACTGAATGGTGGAATCTGTAGGTTGATTTTCGCTACCAAGACGGGCAATATCTCCAGCCAGAGAACCAATATAGACATACATCACCGTTCCAGGAAACATGCCCACTGAGGCTAAAGCATAGTCTTTAAGCGTAACTCCCGTGACACCAAATGCATAGTTAAGTAAATTAAATGGAAATACTGGCGATAGTCGCGTTAAGAGAACTATTTTGAATCCCTCATGGGCAACGGCTCGATCGATCGCCGCAAATTTTTGGTTGCCTTCAATCTTCTTGCCAATCCAGTCACGAGCTAAATATCGCCCAACCAGAAAAGCTGCGATCGCACCCAGAGTCGCACCGACAAAAACATAAAGAGAGCCTAAGACAACGCCAAACAACACGCCTGCACCTAAAGTCAAAATCGAACCTGGAATGAAGGCAACCGTAGAAACAATATAAATGAGCATGAAAACAAGTCCACCGATATAGCCTAGGCTTTCTACCCATTTCAAGGCTGAACGCAGTATTTCTTGGGGATTGAAGCTCTGGATAGCGGGATCTTGTGCAAAGGCGGGACTAACCATAAATCCATTGCTCAACAACAATGCGATCGCCACAAAAAGGCATAGCATCAAACATGAAGATCTGTTGAACTCTTGTCTCCCTCTTCCTCTGGGAGATGGGTGAGGGGTGAGGGGCTTCTTATTCATTAGCAGCACCCACCACCGTTATAGTGCCAAGTAGAATCTGTAATCATCACTTCTTGAGAAAATTTATCAGCGAGTTTTGCTGCGGTTTTATCACATACAGAAAGTGGATTACCTCGCTGTAAAACATGTCCAGAGCGATCATCAAGAGATGAGTCAGAGCCGCTATACACTGCGGTTTTACCTGTAAACACACAGGCTCCATCACTGGGAATGGGAACCTTAAATGATACAGAATCTAAACTCTCTAACATTAGTGGCGTATCCAAATCAAAACTATGGGTATCGAGCAGACGATAGGGGCGACGAGCCCGAATTTCTATTTGTCCAAATCCTGCTTCGATGAGAAAATTAACATATTCGTCATAGGTCAGCGCTCCCGATAGACACATGGCACGTAAACGTTCGTCAGCTTGCAGATTTGCAGGAATAGGACGAGTTGCGATCGGGTCACTCATAATTAATCTTCCCTTAGGTTTGAGAACTCGATAGACTTCTTTTAAAGCTCGTTGTAAGTCTTGAGGCTCAAAAATATTAAATAGACAGTTTTGGGCTACCACATCTACTGAGGCATCAGCAACTGGTAAGGCAAAAGCATCTCCTTCCAAGATGTTTACAAAATCAGGATCAAACCAATCATTCTCCTGAGCGGCTAATTGTAAATTATGACCAGCAACCTCGCGCATGGCAGCTACTGGATCGACAGCAATAACACTGCCTTTGCGGCGACAGAAATACGCAAATTGAAGAGCCTCTAAACCACCGCCAACGCCAATATACAAAACTGTTGGATTACCGCGTAATTCTGTAGGATGGATGGTTGTCCCACATCCATAATTCATCTGCTCAATGATTTGAGGGATTTTGAGATTTGGATATTGCAGTGGTGGTGTGCTGATGCAGCACAAACCCACTTGTGGAGTTTTTGCGGCTTCCGCATAAAATTCGGCGGTAGTTTCGAGATAGCTCATGAAGAATTGACTCAAGAAGAATGATTGGATCTACGACAACAAATTACTGCCTTAGTTTAGCTTTTTTACGTGTTGCATCCATCGTCGCATAATACCCAGTAATTCTCATTATGAAACCGATTTTGGTGTTTCCAGCGCCTTCG
>JANNDZ010000300.1:0-4406 GCA_031378395.1 Pseudanabaena sp. OTE_75_metabat_487_sub | reverse complement strand
GGAATAAGTTCTGAAATCTCCATTTCATGCCAATGAAAAAACAAATACATCGATTACGCTTTAACTCTCCAGTGCTGCTTTGGGGAAGTTAAGATTTTCGCGATCGCTTATATCTTAAAGAATAGATTAATTAGAGAAAGGAATAGAGTAATTGGAAGATGAGGCGAAAGGCTGCCATGAGAGCGATCGCACTAAAACCTGCAACTCCGCAATATTGAGCAATCTCGATCCAATTTGGGAAACTCTGAAATTGAGAGATTTTCCCAAAGGTTTGCACGCCCCAAACTATAGCAAGGCTCAACAAATTTACGAATACAAATAGGTCTTTATTATCAAGAATGGAACTAATCCTGAGCAGAATCACACCAAGCAATACGGCAGCAAAAGCAATTAAATTGGTAGGCGAGCCAATTAAGGCTACTCCGACCGTTGTGCTTACTTGCCATAGCAGCATCGCTTCGACACCAAGCAAAAAAGCCGCAATGAATTGAATCTTAATTGGTGCTGCTAATAACCAAGGCGTTTTCTGCGATCGTTGAGCTACAGGCTTAGGAGCCGCAGGCGCAAAATTAGGAAGTGGTGCAGGTGGAGGGACTTGGATACTGGTCTGATGTGCCGATTGTACTGGTGGGGTTTGGATTGGATTGCTTTGTACTGGAGCGCTTATCGATGGCTGTACTGATATTTGAGAACTGAGTGCTTTGAGGACATCAGCCGACGAAGAAAAGCGATCGCTGGGAGCCGTCTCTAACATTTTATGTAAAACATTATTAAGATTAGGACTTAGCTGCACAAAGCGCTCCCATTTCCAAGTGTTGTAATTTACATCAAATAATTCGTCGGGATCTTTGCCCGTTATCAAAAAGAGACAAGTTACTGCAAAAGCATAGAGATCCGTAGAGGGAAATACTGTATCACCACGCATTTGTTCGGGTGCGCCATAGCCTGGGGTAAAAATACCTGTGGATTTTTGACCTTTGACAGCTCCTGCCACTTGCTTGACTGCGCCAAAATCTAACAAAAAGTACGTTTGGTCAAGCTTGCGCACCATGATATTTGAGGGCTTGATATCACGATGGATCGAGCCTTTGTCATGAATAAATGTCAGCACAGGCAACAGGCTTTGCATGATTTCTAAAACATCCGCCTCCGCGATCGCCCCATGCTGCTCCACTATTTGCTCTAAGGTAAAGCCATCAACAAATTCCTGCACTAAATAAAAAAATTCATCCTGCCCCGACTGCACTTCAAAGTAGGCAAGCATGTCAGGAATTTGCGGATGCGTCCCCAAATCTTCTAAAACTGTAGCCTCACGCTCAAACATTTGCTTGGCGATTACCATCTGAGAACTAGTTAACCCCACGGGCTGCAACAGCTTTACCACGCAGCGTTTCATCGCAGGCGTATAGCGATCGCGAGCCAGAAAAGTCGCACCAAAACCACCCTGTGCGATCGGGCTTTCAACTAGATAGCGTCCTCCAAGCAGTAAGGGCATCCCGCAGGCAGTGCAGAATTTTTGAGCGATCGTTTTAAGCGTATTGCCACTATCAAGATCGGCAAAAGCATTTAAAGGCTTGGTACAATTCGGGCGCGTGCAGTAAATATCCACGTTAGTACTGTATTTTTGGCATACTGTATTAGAGTCTACCTAAGTTTCTCCCTCCTGCGCCCATGAGTTCCAATTTTTTGCTTCATCTCAACCCTGCCCAACAAAAAGCCGCAAGCCATTTGCATGGCCCAATGCTCGTGGTCGCAGGGGCAGGCTCAGGGAAAACAAGGACATTGACCTATCGCATTGCTAGCTTAATGCTCAACCACGGTGTTGCGCCTGAGCAAATCTTAGCTGTGACTTTTACAAATAAAGCTGGCAAGGAAATGAATGAACGAATTCAATCCTTGTTAACTCAAGAGGTCGCACAAAGGGAATTAGGCAAAACTTTAAGCGAAATGCCTGACTGGGAACAGGACAAACTTCGCAAAAAAGTTTATAAGCAATATATCAATAGTTATGCTCAAGATGGTCTGTGGATGGGAACTTTCCACAGTATGTGCTGTCGAATTTTGCGCCTTGATATTGATAAATATAAAGATACCAACGGTCGCAGCTGGGCAAAGAACTTCTCGATTTTTGATGATTCTGACGCGCAATCGTTAGTTAAAGATATTGTCATTAATCAACTAAACCTTGACGAAAAGAAATTTGAGCCGAAATCTGTCCGTTTTGCGATCGGCAATGCCAAAAATAAAGGTTGGACTCCTGAAGAATACGAAGCTCAAAGTGATGATTCATCTTTTCGCAAACGGGCGATCGCACAGGTTTATAGTCTCTATCAAAATCAGCTAGCCACCAATAATGCTCTTGATTTTGATGATTTAATTTTTTTGCCAGTGCGTTTATTTAAGCAAAATCCTGAAGTCCTTAACTACTGGCACAATCGCTTTAAGCATATTCTTGTCGATGAGTATCAAGACACAAATCGCACTCAATATGATTTAATTCAGCTCCTCTCCACTAATGACAAAAAGCCGACTTGGGAAGATCGTTCCATTTTTGTCGTCGGCGATGCTGACCAGTCGATTTATAGTTTCCGCTCTGCTGACTTCACAATCTTGATGGAATTTCAAGAAGCTTTTGGAGATCGCTTGCCCGATGCCCATACAGGCACAATGATCAAGCTAGAAGAAAACTATCGCTCCGTTGCTAATATTCTGGAAATTGCCAATCAATTGATTGACCATAACACGCAGCGCATCGATAAAGTCCTGAAAGCCACTAGACCTGACGGAGACTTGGTCGAGCTATTCCGTGCCGATGATGAAGTTGATGAAGCCCAGTTTGTGATCGAGCAGATTCGTCGTGTTAAGACCAAAACCCCTACCGCTAATCTTGGACATTTTGCAATTCTCTATCGCACTAATGCCCAATCTCGCCCCTTTGAAGAAATGCTAGTGCGATGGAATATTCCATACAAGGTCGTGGGAGGGTTACGGTTTTACGATCGCAAAGAAATTAAAGATGTTCTTTCCTATTTACGACTGCTGTCCAACCCCTCCGATACCCTCGGATTGATGCGAATCATTAATGTTCCTAAACGCAGTATCGGTAAGGCAACTCTCGATAAGCTCCAACAAGCCGCCCAAGAACTCAGCGTCCCTATTTGGGAGATCATCAGCGATGAAACAACGGTCAAAACTCTGGCTGGGCGCTCGGCTAGAGGTGTGCTTTCCTTTGTAGAATTGATGCAAAAATGGCAAGCGAAAGTTGCCACCACTCCTGCGGCGGATATCATTCAAGGCATTCTCGCTGAATCTGGCTATGTTGATGAACTGAAAGCTCAAAGTAATGATGAAGCCAACGATCGCATTTCTAACTTGCAAGAGCTGTATAACGCAGCGCTACAGTTTGCCGAAGAGAATGAAGATGCTTCCCTTGATGCTTTCTTAGCTAATGCGGCTCTTGCTTCTAGTCTTGATGACAGCAGTGAGAATGCCGATAAGGTCACCTTGATGACGCTCCATGCTGCTAAAGGGTTGGAATTTCCAGTAGTCTTTTTAGTTGGTCTAGAGCAAGGCTTATTTCCCAGCTTCCGTTCCATTAACGATCCGATGGCATTGGAAGAAGAGCGTCGCCTCATGTATGTGGGCATCACTCGCGCTAAAGAGAAGTTGTTCCTCAGCCATGCTCAGGCTCGCCGTCTCTATGGTAATCGTGAATATGCGATTCCTTCGCAATTCCTTGCAGAGCTTCCCAAAGAGTATCTCACGGGACATGGCATTGATAAGTTTATCAGCAAGGCGAGTCAACGGGCTGAAGCTACTAGTGTTAAAGGTTCGCTCAGGTCTGTACCTCCCGTCAAGGTAAACGCTGTCAAACCCAAGCCCCGTATAGATTGGCAAGTTGGCGATCGCGTGATGCATGACAAGTTTGGCGAAGGTCAAGTCTCTAATTTGCTTGGTACTGGTGACAAGATGTATTTAGCCGTTGCTTTCGCAGGTCAAGGTAAAAAAATCATCGATCCCAAACTTGCACCAATTCAGAAAATATAGATATGGCGCGGGCTTAGCCTCTGCCACATCTACTCAGTTTTTTGTGTCAGTGTAAGACCTCAGCAATTCTCATTATGAAACCAATTTTTGGGTATTCCTGCAAAGGAAAGGATTGGTGAAGGTAAGGATGTGCTGAGCTTTGCGCAGCACATCCTTACCTTTTTTAGGACTAGCCGATTTTAGTGTTTCCAGCGCCGCAGGCGATGGAAACACCAAAATTGGGTTTTTGAAAGCCCGCTTAAACCCCAGATATGAGTTGCGGGGCGTAGCCCCCCCACAGAAATATGGGGTTATTTACAAAACAAAACAATGCTATATTAGCGTTAGTTGTAGGATGGATAAATTATTAATTTTGGTGG
>JANNDZ010000281.1:0-12884 GCA_031378395.1 Pseudanabaena sp. OTE_75_metabat_487_sub | reverse complement strand
TTTATTATGTGCCGAAAGAATTGTTACATGGGTCAACAATTTGCGGTTAGATATTTATACCTACTCACTATTTAATACCAAACAACCTATGCAGTGGTTGATTTTGGGCAATAAATGCAATAATTTTAAAGTGATTTGTTTAAATTTCGTTATATTACTTAATCTTTGTGATGACAAAATGGCTACATAAGGCGGTCAAAAGCCAAAGAATAAAAGCGGCGCTTTTATTCTTTGGCTTCGATGTCTAGGAAATTTGAGCTAAAATCCTAACAAATAAGCTAGGCGTAATTAAAAAACCAGAATCAAAATCTGTACCGCCCGCTGCGCGGGCGGTACAGATTTTGGGGTTTTATATTTAATTGAGCCTAGTTACTTAAATCAATAAAAGCCCAGAACTTGAAGGAAATTGTTATGACATTGCAGCAATCTGTAATACCTCTGCATCGCTTTTATAGTTGCTTGCCTTACTTATTACCATTATCGGCGGGCGTAATCTATGGGGCTGTCTTATTTCAGCAGTTCCCGCTTCTAGTGCTACCCTTTTTTCCGTTTATCTGGATGTATGGCAATGTTTTAGCATTTCCCCTAGTTCCTGTACTTGGGTTGACAGGCGAATTTTTCCTGTTTATGGGTTTATTCTTTTTGATAGTAAGAGATATTCGTGTCCCCCATTTTATTCGCTTCAATACCATGCAAGCTTTGTTAATGCAAATTGGATTATTTATTGTTCAGCTTTTATTTCAAGTTGTCCAACAGTTATCTAACAATGGTTTACCATCTATAATCAGTACAACTTTTGCCAATACAATATTTATTGGTACAACTCTAATAGCTGGTTATGCCATTTATCTAAGTATTAAAGGCGAATATTCTGATATTCCTACCCTTTCTCAAGCTGCATCATTTCAGTGTGAACAATAAAAAGAAAAGCTTGCCAAGGCTTAAATAAGTTAAGTTGTGGGAATTAAACGTAGGATGGATTACGCGAGCGCTAACCCATCATTGTCAACTAGTTGATGCGTTACGTTTCACTAACGCATCCTACATTTAATTAAGCCTTGCTATTTATACAAACTAAATCGATTACATTCAATCAATTTAAAAACAGATAATGATTTATGGTACGACGTAGTTCAGTTAATAATTTAGACAGGCTATATGCCAGCTTACCTTACCTACTACCGATCGCCGCAGTAGTTGTTTTTGGGGCGTTTTTATTTGTTCAATTCCCCCCTTTGTTTTTTGTGTTTTTCCCAGTTTTTAAACTGAATCAAATTCTATCCATTTCAATTATTGATTTCATCTCTATTCGTTTTGTTGTTTGGATCTGCGTATTTATTTTTGTAGTTAGAAGCTATAAAGTAAATCACTTTATACGATTCAATGCTATGCAAGCTTTACTATTAGATGTGATTGTTGCACTCGTAGGAGCGTTAACTCAGATTTTAGAAGTAGCTTTAGGGCAATTTGAATTCTTTACTTTTATGTTGCAAATTATTGCAAGTGTTACATTCTTGGGGATAGCGGCTGCATTTATATATTCTGTATTTCAATGTGTACTTGGGAAATATGCTGATAAAATTCCTTTGATTTCTGATGTTGCATATATGCAAGTACGTTAAAAAGCGGAATCACGGATTAGACGGATTAAAAGATGACACAGATTTTTAGATGTCTAAAGCGCAAAGTTTTGGCTAGGGTAAATTAATTAAATCCGTAAAATCCAATAATCCATATAATCCGCGATTCAGAATTTATTTTTTATTAGCAGATACAAAGCGGTCAATTCCTGCGTAGTCCTGATGTATTTGAATATTTGTATAGTTGCCATTTGCTTGTAATAGCGATCGCACCATACTTGCTTGACCTGCCATTAGTTCTACGATCCAAAATCCACCTGAAATTAAATATTGTGGTGCAATATTAACTAATTCGCGAATTGCATCTAGTCCATCATCACCACCATTGAGGGCTAAATGTGGCTCGTGATTGGTGACTTCTGGTTGCAAATTTAAAACTTCAATACTAGGAATATAAGGGGGATTTGAAACTATTCCCGCGATTTTGCTTTGTAAATTTAATTTAGCTAATGGCTCAAACCAACTGCCATGATGAAAGTGAATTTGCTGATGGTTTCTGTGAGCATTAGTTTTGGCTATTACTAAAGCATCTGCGCTGCAATCAATTGCATGAACTTGCGATAGCGATTTTATATTTAAGAAATGCTGTGCTAAGGCGATCGCGATCGCACCGCTACCAGTGCCTAAATCAACCCAAATCCCATCTTGATAAATTGCATCTTTGCAATTTTCGATAACAATATCAATAATTAATTCGGTTTCAGGTCTGGGAATTAAGACGGCAGGGGAGACTTGTAATGCTAAATCTCGCCATATGACAAAGCCAGCAAGATACTGCACAGGAATGCGATCGCATATCCTTTTTTGCCAGAGTTGATCGAGGTTAGTTAATATTTCGGGTGTAATTTTTTGCGATATATTTGGCGATCGCAATCTTAGATCTAGTTTATCTAAAGAAGTTAGGCACAAAACTAGCCAATCTAATTCGTATACAGGTACGTCATGTTGCTTTGCTGCTAGAAGATTGCGATCGTACCATTCCCAAAAATTCATACTCATATCCCTAAAGAAAAGGCTCGCTTAGCGAGCCTTTTCTTTATTTTGCTTTACGTTTATTCAGGTCTTCGAGATAAGCCCGTTGGTAACTGAGAAAGCTGTTATGCCATTCTTGAAAACGGCGATCGCCATCACGTACCAACATTTGACGATACTTTTCCGAAGAAATATAAGGTTTTGAAGTTGACATAATACATACCCGCTAAATTTAGTTCATAGGGTAACGCATTGCGCCACCATCTAAACTATAGCTTTACCACAAAAGCATCGGTCACTCCTTGAATATGCACGATTTCATCAACTAAACCACTAGGCAATGGATCGTCAATATTCAAGACCATTACCGCTTCGCCACGAACCATACGACGACCGACTTGCATACTGGCAATATTCACATTGAAGCTGCCAAGCAACGAACCGATTCTACCGATGATACCTGGCATATCACGGTGAAGTGTTAACAACATGTAATGGGTAGGCGCGACGTTAATTGGGAAACCATTGATGCTGGTAATCCGAATTTCTGATTTACCAAGTAATGCCCCCGTTACTGACTGTTCGCCTTGACTGCCATGAGCTGTTAGGTGAATTGAGCCACTGTAATCTTCAACAGAAGGATCGCGAGTTTCAGTGACGTGAATACCACGTTCTTTGGCTTCAATGCTGGCATTGACAAAGTTAACTCGTTCGCGCAACGCAGGAGAAAGCAACCCCTTGAGAGAAGCTACGACGATTGGTTGACTTTCGCTATTGGCGATTTCACCTTGGAGCTTGACATTGAGGGTATCGACACGACCACCAGCTAGTTGTCCAACCAAATTGCCCAACATTTCGGCAAGTTGGAGATAAGGCTTCAGTTTTTGCCATACATCGGGACGTAAACCAGGGATGTTTACCGCCGATCGCGCAGGTAAACCCAACAAAACATCGCGAATTTGTTCAGCAACATCAACAGCCACATTGGTTTGGGCTTCTTCAGTAGATGCACCAAGGTGTGGGGTCAAGATTACATTTGCGCCGAGTTCGCGCAAACCAGAATCTGCCTCCAGTGGTTCATTTTCAAATACATCAAGGGCAATTCCACCAATTTTGCCACTCTTGATTGCTTCAGCGATCGCAACCTCATCAATGATCCCGCCTCTAGCACAGTTGATGATTCTTACGCCATCTTTCATGATTGCGATGCGATCGGCATTAATTAGATGTGCAGTGTCCTTAGTTTTGGGCAAATGCAATGTAATGTAATCAGCCTCACGTAGAAGAATTTCTAGCTCAACCAGATGAACACCGAGTTTCTCGGCGCGTTCAGCCGTCAAGTATGGATCGTAGGCGAGAATCCGCATTCCCAGAGATTTGGCAACCGTGGCAACATGAGAGCCGATTTTGCCTAAGCCAAGAATACCGAGGGTTTTCTTATAAACCTCAACACCAGTAAAACTCTTCCGATCCCACTTGCCACCCTTGAGGGATTGGTTAGCAGCAGGAATAAAGCGCGATAGTGACATCATCATCGCGAGGGTATGCTCAGCCGCTGCGATCGTGTTGCCTTCAGGCGAATTAACAACGACAATCCCCATCCGCGTGGCTGTAGGAACGTCTACGTTATCGACCCCAACACCAGCACGACCGATGATTTTGAGGTTTTTACCAGCTTCAACAGCTTCTTTGGTGAGTTTTGTGCCAGAGCGAATCATGATCGCATCATATTCAGGAAGAATTTGAATTAATTCCTCTGGACTGAGAGTTGTTTTTACGTCAACGGTGGCGACTTGAGAGAGGATATCGATACCAACTTGATCGATGGGGTCAGAAACGAGAACTTTGGGCATAACGATTAAAAAATGTACCAGTGCCTATAGCGGAAGGTTTGCAGCTACGCTCTAAATCCTAAACGCCCTTGAATCAACGCAAGATAAACGCTAGATATCACGTAGCTTAGACACACTAAGACGACAATAATTGCTTACATTAATAATATTAAAGCAAAAATGAACGCTCCCACGTTTCAAGCAATTTGTAGTTGTCATCACTCCATAGCTAATCAAAAACCAAAAGCGAGTTGCGGTGCTTCGCGCCGCAACTCGCTTTTGGCTTTTATGTCTACTTGATTAACGCAAGTTTTACTTAAGCCATAAACCCCAACTAAAGAAAGGTGGCACTTCGTGCCACCTTTCTTTATTTGGGGTTTTGATTAGTTTTTTAGTTTTACGACTGTGCGCTCAAGATACCGCGTAACTCGCCAGCACGATTAGATTTGGTGTGAATATCGACGTATAAGCCACCACTATTAAGAGCTTGGAGTTGCTCATCTGTTAGTTTATATTCGCCCTTGACATTACCGCTGACACCATCTGAATTAACCTGCACTTGCAACGCGTACTGAAAAGGTCCATTAGCATTAGCAGATCCTTTATGAATATGTACACCTGAAGTAATATTTGGATTTGGGGGTGCTACAGGATCGGTAGCATAGTCACGTAAAGGGCTATTTAAACCATAAAAACTGCCACGCACAATTAATCGATCGCCGATCAAGGCTGCTCCAAGCACACCTGATGCGTTTGTTGTCGCTGGGCTCGGGTAAACCTCAGCACCTGACAATATTGCGGCAAATCGAGTGAAACTAGCACCTTGGCTAATCAAATTCCCTTGAGAAATAAGTTCAGCCTCAGCTTGCTGTTGATAGGTTGCTAAACTGACAGTGGTATTAATTAGCTGCGAAACATTGATTTTGGGAACGGGGTTATAAGATTGGGCTGGTGAACTAATATTTATTGCAAGTAAGCAAATAGTGATCCCAATTGTCAAGCTAAATAAAAGCTTCTGATATTTCTTAAGAACCTTAATCATATTTTCGTTTCCCTATTTAGTAGATTGGGTTGATTTCTCTGAATATGATTACGTCCAAAAGTTAGGTTTGGATTCAACATTATTAGATTATTTCTATATCATATATATTTCGTTAATATGCAATATTTGCTGATTTTTGGGGCGGCGTTATTGGCGGGTGGAATCAATGGCATTGCAGGGGGCGGCAGTTTTATTTTGTTTCCTGTTCTCATGTTTGTCGGCATTCCACCAATAACTGCTAACGCCACTAATGCGATCGCCTTATTACCTGGCACATTAGCCAGTGCAGGAGCCTATCGCCATGAATTTGATAAGGACAAGCGATCGCTAATTCAAGTATGCGTATTAGGAGTGATTGGAGGGTTTGCTGGGGCAATTCTGCTCCTGAGAACGCCATCGGCAACTTTTTTGCAGGTTTTGCCATATTTACTACTGATAGCGACATTGGCTTTTGCTTTTAGCAACAAAATGACGGTATGGGTTGAGAAGCAACAATCCCGATTCGCTAAGCTCAAAAAATTGCGAACATTCTTAATTACACTTTTGCAATTAGTCGTAGCTATTTATGGAGGCTTTTTTGGGGGTGGTATGGGGATTTTATTTCTGGCAACCTTTGCGCTGATGGGGATGACTAATATCCATCGCATGAACGCTTATAAGACTATGCTCACCAGTTGTATCAATGCGGTAATCGTGATTCCCTTTGTTAATGCGGGGGTGATTCTTTGGCAAGAGGGGGCGATCGCAGCGATCGGTGCGGCGATTGGTGGATATATCAGTGCTTACTATGTTCAAAAAATCCCACCGATTATAGTAAAGCGATTTGTAATTGGTGTTGGTTCAGCGATGACGTTGTACTTTTTTATTAAAAGTTGGCTGGCTTAACCAAAGCTATGCAAATAAAGGCGGCGCTTCGCGCCGCCTTTATTTGCATAGCTTTTCGGAACAACGCACTTAAGCTCATTGTCTTGTTATATGATCGGATCAGTGATCGCATTTTGTCTGCAACTATAGGCTTTTCTCTATATGTCAAGTGTCATCATCCAAGGAGCAAAACATAGTTATAGCCTTACAACTCCTACCCAGTCTAAGAAGCAAGTACCAACGATCGCTTTTTTACATGGTTGGATGCTCAGTCAGGCTTATTGGCAACCATTGATTAGTCAGTTACAATCTGATTTTCGATGTTTATCCTATGATTTAAGAGGGTTTGGACTTTCTGAAATAGGCGATCGCGATGACTATTCGTTAATTAGCTATGCAAGGGATTTAGAAGAGTTACTTGATCATTTAGAACTTTCGCAGGTTTGGTTGGTGGGACATTCACTTGGCGGTGCGATCGCTTTATGGGCTGCCAATTTATTAAGCGATCGGATTTTGGGTGTTGTTTGTCTAAATGCTGGTGGTGGTATTTATATCAAAGAAGAGTTTGAGAAGTTTCGGACAGCAGGCAAAATTATTTTAAAATTGCGTCCTAAATGGCTGCAAAATCTACCCCTAGTTCATCTTCAATTTGCCAAAGACAGTGTTTATGCTCCTTTGGATCAGTCTTGGGGTAAGCAAAGAGCGATCGATTTTGTGTCTGCAAAATATCAGGCGGCTAAAGGAACTTTGCTGGATTCCACTAGTGAGCAGGAAGTGCATAGGCTTCCGCAAATCGTCTCAAAGTTGCAACAACCGATTTATTTTGTAGCTGGTGCAAATGACACCATTATGGAACCAAAATATGTAAATCATCTTGCTAGTTTCCATTATTCATTTAATGGCTATGGTGAGAATGTTTTTGAATTTCCAGATTGTGGACATATGGCAATGCTGGAGCAGACAGATCTACTACATAGGCTTCTGTTGGATTTATTAGCAAAACCTGTTACTTCGTCTTGTCTGTAGTCTAGCTTTCGCAAATCATAAAACAAAAAGGGTGCGTTACGCGATCGCGTAACGCACCCTTTACCATTAGTGGGTATTGGGTGCGTTACGCTGACGCTAACACACCCTACAGACTTTCATTATGCGTAATCCTGAAGTGCGGTTACGGAAATACCGCCAGTCTGTAAGGCTCTTATGGCTGCGATCGCGGCTTTTGCTCCAGCTAATGTCGTAATCACAGGAATCTTATAAGCCATCGCGGTGCGGCGGATCATCTTGCCATCGGTTTTCGCTTCTTCGCCACTGGGTGAATTAACAATCAATTGGATTTGACCGTTTTTCATCACGTCGCTAATATTCGGACGACCCTCGTGAACTTTGAGAACTTGTTTTGATTCAATGCTGTTGCGGCGCAGAACTTTGTGAGTACCTTCAGTCGCAACAACCTTAAACCCAAGTTCGACAAAGGCTTCAGCTACTGTAGAAATACCGCTCTTATCGCGATCGTTGACCGAGATAAACACAGTTCCCTCAAGGGGAAGATGTGTACCTGCACCGAGTTGAGCTTTGGCAAAAGCGCGTCCGAACTCAGTGTCGATGCCCATGACTTCGCCCGTCGATCGCATTTCTGGGCCCAAAATTGTATCAGTTCCCGCGAACTTGGCAAAGGGAAGTACGGCTTCCTTAATCGAGATATGTTTGGGAATTACCTCTTCGGTTAAACCGAGTTCCTCAAGGGTTGCCCCCGCCATGATGCGTGACGCATAGTTAACGAGGGGAACGTTAATTGCTTTACTGACATAGGGAACGGTACGCGAGGCGCGGGGATTAGCTTCAAGGATGAAGACTTTGCTCTCCTTGAGGTTGTTGTTATTCAACTGCACTGCATATTGAATGTTCATCAAGCCAATTACTTTTAGGGATTTGGCGAGGCTGATAGTCCATTTGCGAATCGTGGCGAGAACTTCAGGAGGCAGAGAGAACGTGGGAATCGAGCAAGCGGAGTCACCAGAGTGAATCCCTGCTTCTTCGATATGTTCCATAATGCCGCCGATGGTGACATTGCCAAGTTGATCAGCGATCGCATCGACATCAACTTCGATCGCACCTTCAAGGAATTGATCGATGAGTACAGGATGTTCTGGCTCGATGATCATAGCGCGGTGCATATAGTCTTCGAGTTCGGCATCAGAATAAACCACTTCCATACCACGACCGCCGAGAACGTAGCTAGGACGGACGACGACAGGATAGCCAACACGCTGAGCAACGGCGACTGCTTCTGCTTCTGATCGCGCTAAGCCGTTATTGGGTTGCATGATCCCAATCTCACTACAGATCGCCTCAAAGCGTTCCCGATCTTCCGCCATATCAATCGAGTCGGGCGAAGTTCCCCAAATCTTAGTCGTGGAGTTGGTATCTTGCAGATATTTCAACAAGGGAACAGAAAGTTTGAGCGGAGTTTGTCCACCAAATTGAATGATTACACCTTCGGGCTGCTCGGCTTCGATGATGTTCAAAACATCTTCGCGAGTCAATGGCTCGAAGTACAGGCGATCGCTAGTGTCGTAGTCAGTGGAAACAGTTTCAGGGTTAGAGTTAACCATGATTGTCTCGAAACCAGCCGCACGCAGCGCATAGCTGGCATGACAACAGCAATAGTCAAACTCAATCCCCTGTCCAATCCGATTTGGTCCACCACCGAGAATCATCACCTTGCGCTTAGTGGAAGGTAGGACTTCGGATTCTTCTTCGTAAGTGGAATAGTGATAGGGAGTAAGCGCTTCAAACTCAGCGGCGCAGGTGTCAACGGTTTTGTAGGAAGGAATAACACCCAAATCTTTGCGATAGGTGCGGACATCATCTTCCTTTGTACCCGTGAGATAGGCAATCTGGCGATCGCTAAAGCCCATCCGCTTCGTTTCTAGCATCTCTTCTTTTTTGACGCTATCAAGTTTCCGACCTTTGATCGAAAGTTCCACATCGGTGATCTCGCGCATTTTTTGCAAGAACCAAGGATCGATATTGGTTAGTTCAAAAATCGCTTGTACTGATAAACCTGACAAAAATCCATCGCGAATTGAGAAAATGCGATCAGGATTTGGAACCCGAAGGCTGTACTTGATTTTTTCAAGATCGGGTAAGACTTCTTCGCGATCGCCACCAAAACCAAAACGCCCAACTTCAAGCGATCGCAATGCTTTTTGGAACGACTCTTGGAAAGTGCGCCCGATCGCCATCGCTTCACCGACTGACTTCATCTGAGTAGTTAGGACTGGCTCCGATCCTGGGAATTTCTCGAAAGCAAAGCGAGGAATCTTGGTAACTACATAGTCAATAGTTGGCTCAAAGCTGGCGGGAGTTTTCTTGGTGATGTCGTTAGAAATTTCATCAAGGGTATAACCTACTGCTAATTTCGCCGCGAATTTAGCGATCGGGAATCCTGTCGCTTTGGACGCAAGCGCTGAACTGCGCGATACACGAGGGTTCATCTCGATCACGACCACATCGCCATTTTCAGGATTGATCGAGAACTGAATGTTCGAGCCGCCCGTCTCAACGCCAATTTCACGAATAATCTTGATCGAATAATCACGCAAGCGCTGATATTCTTTGTCCGTAAGGGTCTGAGCAGGCGCAACCGTAATCGAGTCGCCCGTGTGGATACCCATCGGATCAATATTTTCGATGCTACAAATAATCACCACGTTATCGGCGAGATCGCGCATCACCTCTAGCTCATACTCTTTCCAACCAATTAGCGATCGCTCAATCAAGATTTGCGACACAGGACTAGCTTCAAGCCCAGAGGCACAGATTTCTTCAAACTCCTCTTGGTTATAGGCAATACCGCCGCCAGTGCCGCCCATCGTGAAGGCAGGACGGATAATTAGGGGATAGGAGCCAATTTCTTGGGCGATCGCACGGGATTCTTCCATAGTCGTCCCTAAACCCGATGGACACATGGCTACGCCAATGCGCTCCATCGCCTCTTTAAATAGCTTGCGATCCTCCGCCATTTCGATCGCTTCTAGTTTCGCGCCAATCAGTTCAACGCCATATTTTTCGAGAACCCCCATTTTCGCAAGGGACACGGCTGTATTTAAGGCTGTTTGTCCGCCCATCGTGGGCAAAATCGCATCAGGTCGCTCTTTCTCGATAATCTGGGCGACAACTTCGGGTGTAATTGGCTCAATGTAAGTGCGATCGGCAGTCGCGGGATCGGTCATGATCGTCGCGGGATTGGAGTTAACTAGGATCACATAGTAGCCCTCGTCCCGTAAAACTTTACAGGCTTGGGTTCCTGAGTAGTCAAATTCGCAGGCTTGCCCGATCACGATTGGGCCAGCGCCAATCAATAAAATCTTTTGGATGTCAGTACGGCGGGGCATATTATCTTGTATTTCTTTGGTAACTCGCAATACATTTTATAGCCTCATGGCGATCCTTTAGTATGTAGCGCATGATGCTAATTGGTTTACTGGCTATGAAGTAACACTATTTCTCTAAAGAATTGGTGGATGAAGGTTAGCCAGACAGAGTAAACGTCTTAAATTTATGATCCCTTCTCTATTTAAAAACAAAGCGTCTATTGTTGCCCGACCAATGTCAGTTTTACCGATCATCATAGTAAAGTCATCGTTCCAGTAAAAGTGATCTATCCAATTTTGTTGGCGTGGATGAAATAGACTGACCTGTAAACTTGTCTTTGGATCGATCGCAATAGTTTTTGTGTGTTTGTGGCTATTGCAACCAAAACAACTCCAAGCCAAATTTTCAACGATGTTTTCTCCACCAGCTTTGCGTGGCTTAATATGTTCAACTGTAAAACTCTGCGTACCAACATTTTCAGGACATTGGCAATACTCACAGTAATTCTTGGCTCTTGTTGCAACATACCTTCTGATTGCTGCGGAGATTTTATCAGATGGCACGATCGCCTAGTTTTTGTGGCGCAAACTTGGTAATTAGGCTCAGTGGATCGACTTTACGGAGTTGGGCTAATTGAAAAATTGCCGATACTCTCTCTGCATCCTCCTTTTCGATACGAGATACAAAAGCTAACAGTTCTTGATATTCTGCTGCTGTCATATCGTCACCGTTTTCATTGAGTTGACGTAAATAATCGAGCCTATCCTGATCTTCCTGCGAAATTTTTCGATGAATGATTTGTAATAATTTCTCTTCAGAATTAGCTGATGGTAAAGGCTTAGCTTGACTAGTCCGTTCGTGCAAAGAGTTAAGCAACTCAATCACTTCAGTTAGTGATTCTTCGGGTAGTTGCTCAACTAGCTGAATTGCTTTTTGTCGATTTTCTATTGATACTGTCATCGCATACTCTCTGTACTTATTGGAAATCTTAGCTATTTACTGATTAAGCCGTTTCTCGTAAATTTGTACCTATAATTGATTCTAAAGGAATCTCTAACAATTCCGCAATCTCATCATCTGTTAAGCCAAGATCTTGCAATTTCTTGATTTTGGATATTTGCTTATTTTGTTGAGAGTCAGGCTTTTCTAATGGAACTTGCTCTGATTTTGATTTAGATCGATCAAAGTCATAGTTTACACAGCCGATTACTTGTCCAACACTTCTATCACCAAAAGACAAATTTGCATTTCTTTGTCTTTCTAAAACAGATTTAAGATTCCCTTTACTAACTGGCTCTTCAAAAATATCTGAAAGCGTTTGCAGAAGCTCATAACCAGTATCTTTAACGTGACCTTCACTCCTTTCAAAAGATTCGGCAATATCTACATATTTCTGGTGCTTCAGCGCCCCTTCAATCACTTGACGCTGCAAATCATTAAGTCTTTTCCCCGTCTTCGCGAACATACTTTCATCCACAAATTTCAACAACTCTTTAACGTCCATACTTACAAAGCCGTAAATCCACAAGTCCGATTATAACCGTCCTTCCCCGCTTTTTTCCGTCTTAACTTAAATTTTTAGCGATCCGTCTTTCTCCGCTTTTAATTCTTGATACGTTCAATTACTATAGCCACATAGATCAACACCCCTTATAAAGTCAACAAATTAAAATGTCAAAATCGTTTAGTATTATGGTTGAAAGCAGCAATATTCTTAACTACTAGTATTTTACCTTTTGTTTTCATAAATAAAGCAGAGGCAATGCACTGTGGTCCATTTGACTTCACTGGTAATTGTCTCCATAATGATTCAAGGTCAAACAGCAGTGAAATCGGCCCCGGACTCGTTTATTCTGATCCTTTGAATGGTGCAGATAAAGGTTATGATCACCTGCCTAAAGCGTTTATTGATGCGGATGGTGAAGGAGGGGATGACTATTGTCGGTTTGTTGGCAATGCTCCAAACATGTTTATTGCTTGTGTTCTTGTTAGAAATGGTTCATTTGATAAGGCGAATCAATTTTCTTTTAGATCAATAAGTGGCGTTGATCAGGGATACGATTCTCTGCCTAGAGGTTTTAGATATGTAAATGGTGTAGCTGCTTATTGTCGCTTTGTTGGTGATGCTCCCAATATTTATGAAGCTTGCAATCTTAC
>JANNDZ010000279.1:0-6292 GCA_031378395.1 Pseudanabaena sp. OTE_75_metabat_487_sub | reverse complement strand
GCTGAGAGGGTTTTTGAGTTCTAGGGTGATTAATGGTACGCCGTTGATACTGAGTGTGACATCAAGGGATTGTTGATTTTTGGGACTGAAATAAAGCTGTCGAGTGAATCCTAAAATGTTAGCGGCGTAACGGGCTTCTAGCTCTGGATTGAGTCCGTGGGCTGGCTTAAAAAAAGCAATGCGGAGGGTTTTGCCATAACATTTGAAACCATGCCGTAGGGTACTGAGTGAGCCATTGGTGTCCATCCATTTACATAGAGCGGAGATAATGCGATCGCCTGTTTTGTCACCATGCAAGGCGGCTAATTTATCCCATTCTTTTGCTTGCGTTGTTTGGATAAATTTGAGCGCAACATCTCGAAAAACTGCATTTTCACGATCAAATTCTTTTGATTGATGACGCTGATATCCAGATGCTAATAAAACATCGGCGATCGCATTTTCAAAGGCTTGTTCAGATGTTCTATTCATGGCAATCTATGATTATCCCTTGAAAAATACTGAAGGGGAGAGGTGAAAAAAGTTAGCTAGTTTTTCGATATGTTCTACTGTAAATTTACGCTTTCTGTTGAGAATTGCTGACACAATAGATTCTGTTTTAAAAATAGGAACTAGGTCTTTTTGTTGAAGGTCAAATTCATGGATTAGTGCCTTGAGCAACTCAACACCGCTTAAATCGGGGATGGAAACATATTTTTCTTCGTATTCATAAATCAGCATTCCCAGAATATTAATGTAGTCTTGTTGTTCTGGTGTCATTTCGTCAGCATCGACTATGCGATCGATCACTTCTTGGACTGCATGTAAGTCTTTTTCTGATTTGATTGGTCGTGGTGGAAATGTTTGTAAGAGCGTTGATACTTTTCCCAAAATTCAATAAGGCGCGATCGCGTGATGATGTGGATATATGAGATTTTAGCAAATTGCGAAGCTCACTACAAGGGTGAGGATGTCAAAATTTAGAAAAATCTAGAATAAGGAAGGACACTATTTTAGTTTTTTGCTAAAATCTAAAATAAGCACCATTGTTATTTTAGTTTTTTGAGATCGTGAAAAATTTTAAAGCTGGTACATATATACAACAAGGCTATTACAAAAGCTTTCAACCCAACCCAATCAATCGGCTCTGGACACTGGAAAACATGGAAATCCAGAAACTACTAGAGCAAGCTAATCGGGAAATCGGCAGGCTGGATATGTACTCTGAGTACATCCCCAATGTTGACTTGTTTATTAGTATGCACGTCCTCAAAGAGGCTACCCAGTCTAGCAAAATCGAAGGCACACAAACCAACATCGAAGAAGCCCTCCTGAATATTGAAGATGTACCACTCGACAAGAGAAACGACTGGGAAGAAGTCCAAAACTATGTGCAAGCAATGAACCAAGCGATCGCCAAATTGCATGACTTGCCCTTCTCATCGCGACTAATCCGAGAAACCCATCAAATATTGCTCCAAGGCGTTAGAGGCAAACACAAACAACCAGGGGAATTTAGAAAAAGCCAAAACTGGATCGGCGGAGCCAGCATTGACGATGCTCGATTTGTGCCGCCAGTACATACCTCCATAGACGAGTTAATGAGCGATCTGGAACTCTTTGTCCATAATGAAGAGCAATATTTCCCTGAATTGCTAAAAATCGCCTTAGTGCATTACCAATTTGAGACAATTCACCCATTTTTAGACGGAAATGGTCGAGTCGGTAGATTAATGATTACTTTGTACTTAGTTAGCCAAGGTATTCTCAAAAAACCGATATTATACTTATCTGATTTCTTTGAACGTAACCGATCGCTTTACTACGATAATTTGATGCGCGTTAGAGAACACAACGATTTATCGCACTGGTTCAAATTCTTCTTAGTCGGTGTGATCGAAACAGCCAAAAATAGCGTTACGACTTTTGACAATATCTTAAAGTTACAGAAGCAAGTCGAGCAAAAAATTCAGACCTTACGCAGCCGCAGTGCGAATGCTCAAAAAGTATTGAATTATCTATATCAAAGACCTGTGATCGATGCTTCTGAAATCGTGGAATTAACTTCTTTATCACCATCCTCTGCTTACAAATTAATTGCTGATTTAGAAAAATTTGCAATCCTCAAAGAAGTAACAGGGGGTAAAAGAGGCAAGATGTATGTATTTGATGAATATTTACGCTTATTTAAATAAGCTCATCATTAACTCAAACAATGTATTCGCGTAATGCGTTATCTAAGGATAAGGGCGATCGCCTATTCCCAGAAGTCAGTATTTAGCATTTCGTCAATATCACGTCTAAACTGCCATGTATCTGGAAACTGGATAGACTTATAGCCTTTTTCATTCCGAACTTCATCAAGGGCATCCTTAAGAGCTTCATCAAAGAACTGGTCAAAAAGTGGGGTAAGACTAGGGGAGAAATTGATTGCGCGTTTAATTTGGCGGCGCTGTTCTCTGATTGTCCGTTCCCAGCCATTAAATTCTTGGGGCATATGGATATATATGCGTTTGAGCAAATGTTCTAATAAGGTAGCTAATCGATTTAATAGTTCCTTTTTTTCGGATTTTCCCAAGTCCTCGATCTCCTCAATTAAATTCTCAATGTCTAAATGATCAAAGTCTCTAGTACGAAGCTTGTTTACAGTGTCTTCAACCCATTGCAAATAGTCGCGATCGTAGAGTTTTACTTTTGCTATAGTTGTCTGTGTCATTGGCTTTTGGCTCTTCTGGTATTGTTGCAAATGGTGTTTTGATAGTCTATGGTGATTTACTTTTTTAGATGTGAATTGATTTTAACGCATTTCTTTTAGTGCGATTTGTCCTGTGACGGCGGCGGTGATTAGTGCCGAGCGGCGCTCTTTGAGAAGTGCGATCAACCTAGAACTAGGATACTTTCTGTTTCACTACCTCCAAATTTAATAATTGTGTCTAGGTTGTTTCTCAGTATGGCTGTGATTTTTGATGTAGGACTGTTGCCAATACGCAAATAGATAAACTTTGGTGGATGACCATACAGTAAACTACGTTGGTAAAAGTCAGAATCTTTAGAGACAATTACAAAGTCATTCAGTTTTGCATATTCCCAAATAATTGCATCGTCAGTATTGATTAATCCTAATGGTTTGACGTGCTTGGAATTGGGATATAAATCAACAATTTTGCTGATGATTCTATCTGATAGATTTTCATCTAGGAGCAGTTTCATAGTGCGACCAAGAATAGTTTTTTCTCGCGCTCGGCGGCGAAGGTGAGGCAGGCTTTAATGTCTTCTGAGGTTAGTTCCGAAAAGTCTTCTAGGATTTCGGCTTCTGTCATGCCTCCTGCCAGATATTCTAGGATGTCAGAGACGGTGATTCGCATTCCTCGGATGCAGGGTTTGCCACTGCGTTTGCCTGCTTCGATGGTGATGATTTTTTGGTAGTCCATAATGTGTAATGTTTTTGAAGGTAGTTAATAAATTAATTTTAGCTCATGTCTTCTAGATCGATTTGTCCTGTGACGGCGGCGGTGATTAGGGCGGCTCGGCGTTCTTTGAGAAGTGCGATCGAATCAGTGAGAGCATTTTTCAACTCTCTGGTTTTTTCCTGTTCATATTCAATTGCATCAATAATAGATTCTTGTTCATACTTTGGAGGTACAGGAATACGCCAATCTAAAATATGTCCTTGGGAAATCTTGACCATAGAACCGCTCGATCCCCTTGCATCAGATTGAATTTGAGATCGGGCTTGTGGAGTAATCAAAAATAAACTGAGAAATTCAGGTGAGATTTCAGATTCTCCAATTGTAAGCCTATAAATTAGGTCTGGCAGAAGGAGATTAGGTTCATTTCTTGGAACTACACACACATCACCTACCAGTTGAGGCGTATTTCCCCTTGTAATTAAGACATCACCTTTTCTTAAAGAATGGGCGTGTATTACATTCTCGTCTGCTTGTTGTAGTGCTTTATTTTCATGACGGAAGAATATCCCTTTATAGACTGCGCTCAATTTTAATATACCTAGCTCATCGGCTTCCGCAGGAATATTACTCGCTTGAGGGGAACTACCTTGTTCTAGATTTTGAATTAAAAATTTTAACTTTTTAATCTCCCAATGTTGGGGAATGTCGCCTAGCCAATCTAGTCCCGATCGCTTAAAAGCAACATTAGGATCAAGCCCACGAGTAACTGCGCGGCTAATTATGGCTTCGCGTTTTTCTTCTAGTAGGGTAAGCATTTGCTCTTTGGCGGCGATGAGGTTGTCTATTTGTGTGGTTTCGCGATCGAGATAATCAGCGATTAATTTTTGTTCGTTTAATGGGGGAATTGCCAAAGGAATTAGTTTTGTCTTTTCCTGATTTAATATTCCAATAGTTGTTGCGCTAGAAATAACTTTCATAATTTCCTGTAAAACTGACAAATGATAAGCAACAAATTTCGGCTCTATATCTTTATTAAGAAGGATCGCATTAATTTGCTGATTACTAGTTGCAGCAATATCTAGTAAGCCAACTTTGCCAAGAGTAGCTCCAATACCAATAATTAAAATACTCCCTCTTGGAAAACACTTTACAATCCCATCTTGCAGAGATTTTTCATTAAGCTTTTTCTTTGCTTTTTTAAGATAAATCTGGTTTTCAATAAAGTCGCTAGGAGCAAACCAATCTATAGTTCCATTTTGGTAGTATTCTTCATTAGTGGTTGGTGGAGTTGTTCCTGTCTGTACCTTCTGAGAAATAAATTGCAGCCGTTTAATCTCCCAATGTGAAGGGATATTCACAAACAAGTTTAAAGTAGAATTTGATAAACCATCACTTTTTATTCCATAATCATGATTTAAATGCTCTCTTTGAAGTTTTACATTCATTTAGTCACCTCCTTTAACATCTCCATAATTCGGCTTTCAACTTCTGCTAATTCAGCATTAATAACCTTCAAATCCCTCGGAGCCTGATACTTAAAAAACTCGCGATTAAAATTAATCTCATAGCCAACCTTCCCGATCGCACCGTCAATCTCATCGCACAACTTGCGATCAGAGTTAATCCAAGCATCACCCACATAGAGACGCACCTCCCGCAAAAAGAATGACACAATATCTTCCTTTAATGACACATTCTCATTATCCCGCAGACTCGGATCGGGTTCATAGGTAACAGGCTTAGCCTTCTTTTCAGTTGGATTTGCAAACACCCCAAACACCCGATCTAACTCTGACTGAGAATAACTAGGGAAATCCGCCACAGTAACTAACCCCTTCGCGCCCGTCGTCGCAATCACTGGAGCAGCATCAGGATCAACAGCCGTAAAACAACTACGGAAAAACTGCTTTTGCTTCGCACCCTTAGCCCCAGCAGTCCAACCCACCTCACAATCCTTAAAAATACGCTGCACCTTTACCCAAACCTCATTCCAATCCAGATAAGGCTCATCCCCCAACTCCTGCTCCATCTCAACAATCGGCTCGTAAAGCTCAGGAAAAGCATTCAAGAAAACTTCCTTCGCTTCATCCGTAACTTGAAACCGCAACCGCAACGGACGCTCTACCGTAATCCTACGATAGCCAAAATCCGCATTATCAAAGATCTTAGAAGTCTTACACTCCCCAAACTCCCCATGCTCGCGGGTCAGCGTCTCAATAGTCGCACTATCCAAATAGCGGCGCTTATCTCCCAAACTGCGTTTCATCGGTTGCCATCTATCCCGACTATCGATCAATTGGATCTTGCCCTTGCGTTGTTCAGTCTTGCGGTTCGTCACCACCCAAATAAACGTACCGATGCCAGTGTTATAAAACATCTGCTCAGGCAAAGCCACGATCGCCTCAAGCCAATCATTTTCGATAATCCAACGGCGAATATCACTCTCACCCGAACCCGAACCACCCGTAAACAACGGCGAACCATTAAACACGATCGCAATCCGCGAACCGCGCTTATTTTGTTGCAGATCCTCCGATGGCAAATACTCCTGTCGCTTCGACAGCATATAAATCAAAAACAACAACGCCCCATCATTCACCCGTGGCAACTTCCCACCATAACCATTGAAGTCCTTCCAACGACTAATCTCCTTCTGCTCCGCCTTCCAGTCCACCCCAAACGGCGGATTCGCCAGCAAATAATCAAAACCCTCAATTTCCGCAAACGGCGGCGCAGTCAGCGTATTGCCAAACTCAATTCGACTATCCTTATGCCCCTTAATCAATAAATCCGAAGCCGCCACCGCAAACGATCGCGGATTATAATCCTGCCCGAATACCTTCAAGATCGCCTTTTGGTTATGCGCCAAAATCCAATTCTGCGCCTCCGCCAACATCCCACCC
>JANNDZ010000278.1:0-2038 GCA_031378395.1 Pseudanabaena sp. OTE_75_metabat_487_sub | reverse complement strand
TGCGCAGCTTCGCCGCGCACCACTAATCATTCACTTTAATAATGACTATCTTTTGAGTTGGAAGGGAGTATCTTAGGGAAATTTAATTCAAACTATTCCGCCACTTAGCTAGTTGAGCTTTGGTCTGACTGTCAATGCGATTACCTAATAGATTATTAGTATTTGCTTTTTGATTCTTTTGACGGCTTTGCACCGATCGCATAGTAGCTTCCACTTCCTGCTCTAACGCTGGTGCTGATAGCCACTCTGCTCCAAATCCAACTGCGGTTAACTGCTGGGCGCGATCAGAAGTTACCACAATAATGCGTTTTAAATGCCGTAGCGGATCGCGGCGGTATTTGCCACATTGACGCTCAATGTAAGTATCAGCCGTTTCGTTATGATCGGTAAAATACAGCCTTAGATTTTTGGTTATTTTTTCAGCTTTAGCTGGTGTCGCCTGCACATAGGCATCGAATACTAGAGTCGTCTTATAGCCGTGATAAGCACTAAAGTTCACCATTGTCTCGGTTAAATGCGATCGCGCAATGTCAAACCCTTGCAGATCTCGAATCTCCTGCAAATGCTTCCAAAAACCAATCACGTTATAGCCGTCCACCAACATAACTGGTGGATGTTCCGAAGACATAATGGTAGACCGCTAGATAGAATTACTTACTTCAATTCTGACATTAGACTTTAACAAATGTTGCATTTCTTTTAGCATAAAATCAAAACCCAAAAAGGAAATGCGGCGCTTTGCGCCGCATTTCCTTTTTGGGTTTTATATTACGTTTTTTTAGTACGAATATCTAAATTCAAGTAGTAGCAACATAATCATCTAAATTTCAGTGTAAATCTGATCCCTCAAATTAAGGAGCTTAGTGTCATAATGAGGCAGACTTATTAGACGAACTAAACCTCAAACGGTAATGGCGAAAAATTCCTCTGCGACGGCAAATAGCCAAGTTGATAAGACTGCATCGAGCGCTCAAGCTGCAAAATCAAGCATTAGCCCTGAGAAAAAGAAAGCGCTCGATGCAATCATGCAAAAAATCGAGAAGGATCATGGGAAAGGCGCAATCATGCGTCTGGGTGATGCCACCAACATGCGGGTTGAGACAGTCCCTAGCGGTGCATTACCCCTCGACCTTGCCCTTGGTGGTGGACTGCCCAAAGGTCGTGTCATCGAAGTTTATGGACCAGAAAGCTCAGGCAAAACCACTCTCGTACTTCATGCGATCGCAGAAGTCCAGAAGCGTGGTGGCATTGCCGCCTTTGTTGATGCCGAACATGCCCTTGACCCAACCTATGCGGCGGCTGTGGGTGTTGATATTAATAACCTCCTGATTTCTCAGCCAGACTCTGGCGAAATGGCGCTAGAAATAGTTGATAACCTCGTGCGATCGATGGCAGTAGATATCATTGCGATCGACTCCGTGGCAGCCCTCGTGCCCCGTGCTGAGATTGAAGGTGAAATGGGCGCATCCCACGTTGGGTTGCAAGCAAGACTAATGAGTCAAGCCCTCCGTAAAATCACCGCCAATGTCGGCAGATCCAACTGCATCGTCATTTTCTTGAATCAGTTGCGTCAAAAAATTGGCGTATCCTATGGCAGCCCTGAAGTAACCACAGGCGGAACTGCCCTGAAATTCTATGCTTCTGTACGGCTAGATATTCGCCGCATCCAAACCCTCAAGAAGGGTACGGAAGAATACGGCATCCGCGCCAAGGTCAAAGTTGCCAAAAATAAAGTTGCGCCCCCATTTCGGATCGCTGAATTTGACATTATTTTCGGGAAAGGGATCTCTGCAGTTGGTTGCCTAGTTGATCTAGCCGAAGAAATGAGTATCATTGTCCGCAAGGGTGCTTGGTATAGCTACCAAGGCGACAACATCGGACAGGGTAGAGATAACACGATCAAATACATGGAAGACAAGCCAGAATTTGCGCAAGATATCGAAAAGCAAATACGTGAAAAGCTGTCCGCAGGTGTTGAGGTTTCGGCGACAAAAGTAGTCACCGAAGAAATTGAACCTGACGATGAAGAAGTACCAGT
>JANNDZ010000271.1:0-6414 GCA_031378395.1 Pseudanabaena sp. OTE_75_metabat_487_sub | reverse complement strand
TGTTTGAGATAAAAATCTACTTATTAACAGTCACTCTTACTGGTTGAGCGATCGCGTCAGATTCTGGGGAAACTGACAAAAGTTTATCTAGTGACTTGGCAATCAGAGTATCGATAGAATACTTGCCGCCTCCATACACAGCGAAAAATGCAAAAGCTGCTGCATAAAGCAATGACAACTCAAGGGTCGGGATGGAGAACCCACTGGTCACAATATGATGATAGTTGGCTACTAACATTGTTGACAATAGTCCCAAAGCGGCTGGTCTAGAGAATAAACCTAAGGCTAATAATGGTGAAGCAACTACTTCTGTAATTGCCGCACAGTAGGCAAAGAAAATAGGGAATGGTAGACCAATAGCAGCCACATAGGATTCTGCAAAATCAGGTATATCAGCAAGTTTATCGAATCCGTGATGTACCATTACCGTACCTAAAACAACTCTTAGGAGCAACAATGCCCCTTGTGTTAAAGAAACAGGTGCCGAGTCTGAACTCAAAACGAGGCGGGAAATAGAAGTAGCAATGCGAATAGTATTGTTCATGTCAGCGCACCTAGTTAATAAAAGTTAATTAATTGAAATAATTTATTACGTATATTAACTAATCTTAACATAAGTTTTTGTAATGCAATCAATCTAATAATTAAAAAAGTATTGAGGTTTATAGGGTCTCGCCATTCTTTGGGTTAATTGACGAACGAAAAACTTTGTCAAGCATTTGACTTTTTGGTTGTGCTACGATCGCAAACTAAGCAATCTTCGATGTATTGCGTACAACATTAAAATTTTAAGAAACTATCAACTATTAGAGCGAAGCCTATGTCTGCCTTGCCTGCAATTGCCGTTCTTGCGATTCTGATTTTGGTTCATGAACTTGGCCACTTTATGGCTGCTAGAGTACAGGGCATTCATGTCAATCGATTTTCGATTGGGTTTGGTCCCGTGCTGTGGAAATATCAAGGCAAACAAACAGAATATGCGCTTCGAGCAATTCCTCTTGGCGGTTATGTTGGATTTCCTGATGACGATGAAGAGAGCAACATTCCTGATGACGATCCCAATTTGATGAAAAATCGTCCGATTATGGATCGAGCGATCGTCATCAGCGCAGGAGTTATTGCCAATTTTATCTTTGCTTACCTAGTCTTATTAGTAATGACCTTGAGTGTTGGCATCGGCACTGTCGATCAACCAGGAGTAAGAATCACAAAAATCCTTGAGCCAAATGCACCCGCCGCGATTTCTGGTCTGCAAGCTGGCGATATCGTCCTCTCAGCAAATGGAACAAACTTTGACACTAACCTCACCACACTCGATCGCTTTCAAACTTTGATTTCTAAAAATGCCAATCAAAATGTTGATTTGCAAGTAATGCGCGATGGCAAATTGTTACAAGTGCCAATCTTGCCCGATGGCGAATCAGGTAAGGGTCGCATCGGCGTAAGACTGGACTTCACTGGCAAGCCTCACCGCCGCGCTGTGAAAAACTTAGCAGAAGCCTTTGATAACGCCACCCAAAGTTTTGAGCGCTTAGTAGTCATGACTGTCCAAGGGCTGAAACAACTGGCTACTAATTTTAAGAATACGGCTTCTCAGCTATCTGGCCCCGTAGCGATTGTGGCGATGGGTTCCGAGCTAGTTAAGTCTGATGCCGCAGCATTATTTGATTTCACGGCAATCATCAGTATTAACCTCGCAATTATTAATATATTGCCTTTACCAGCTCTTGATGGTGGTCAATTAGTATTTTTAGCGATCGAGGCTTTACGCGGCGGCAAGCCATTACCTGAGGAATTACAAAATAATGTCATGCAAGGCGGCTTAGTAATTCTGCTGGGGTTAGGCGTAGTGATGATTTTCAAAGACTCATTTAATTTACTTCAACAAAGTGGGTTAAGTCCCCTATAGCAATAGCTTTACAGGTTTTATTTCACAAATTAAAATAAAGGCAACTCTAAGAGCTGCCTTTATTTTTGTATTGATGATTACTACAAGTGGTCATAAACACAAAGTTTTTTGACAAACTCAAGCATAATAGATAAAGAAATAATAAGTTTTTCGATCAACTCGATACATCACCCATGTCTCTCCCTATCCGCAATGTCGCCATCATCGCCCACGTCGATCACGGCAAAACCACTCTAGTAGACGCACTCCTCAGACAGTCAGGCGCTTTTCGTGAAGGTGAAGCCCTTGTCGAATGTGTGATGGACTCCAACGACTTAGAGCGTGAGCGCGGCATTACCATCCTTTCAAAAAATACTGCCGTTAAGTACAAAGACACTCTAATCAACATCGTTGATACCCCTGGACACGCCGACTTTGGTGGCGAAGTTGAGCGTGTACTTGGCATGGTCGAAGGCTGTTTACTGATCGTTGATGCCAACGAAGGTCCAATGCCCCAAACTCGCTTTGTGCTAAAAAAAGCGCTAGAAAAAGGCTTGCGTCCAATGGTCGTAATCAACAAGATCGATCGCGAATTTGCCGATCCCCATGTTGCCGTTAGTAAAGTACTTGACCTTTTCCTCGAGCTTGGTGCAGATGACGATCAGTGCGACTTCCCCTACCTCTTCGCCTCAGGCATGGGTGGATTCGCCAAAGAAAAATTAGAAGACGAAAGTTTAGATATGAAGCCTCTGTTTGAGGCGGTTTTACATCACGTATCTCCACCTGTTGGCGATCCTGAAAAGCCTTTGCAATTGCAAGTTACGACCCTTGATTATTCCGATTATCTCGGTCGAATTGTGATCGGCAAAATTCACAACGGTACGATCACCTCTGGACAACAAGCTGCGCTAATTTCTGAAGATGGCAAGATTGTCAAAGGCAAAATCACCAAGCTTTTAGGCTTTGATGGACTCAAACGGGTTGAATTACAAACCTCTTCCGCAGGCAATATTGTCGCAGTTTCAGGATTTGCTACCGCTAACATCGGCGAAACCATCACATGCCCGAACGAGCCTTTAGCTCTACCGATGATCAAGGTGGACGAACCCACTTTGCAGATGACTTTCTGCGTCAACGATTCACCATTTGTTGGACAAGAAGGCAAGTTAGTCACCACTCGTCAAGTACGCGATCGCCTAATGCGAGAACTGGAACCCAACGTAGCATTGCGAGTTCAAGAAAACCCTGAATTCCCCGATCGCTTTGCAGTAGCAGGACGTGGCGAATTGCACCTCGGCATTTTGATCGAAACCATGCGCCGCGAAGGTTACGAATTCCAAGTTACCCAACCTCAAGTTATTTACCGTGAACTCAACGGCAAGCAATGCGAACCTTACGAATGTCTAGTCCTTGACGTTCCTGAAGATGCCGTCGGCGGATGTATTGAAAGACTTGGTCAACGCCGAGCTGAAATGGTTGATATGCAAATGTCCAGCAGTGGTCGCTCTCAGCTAGAGTTTGTGGTTCCGGCCCGTGGACTCATCGGCTTCCGTGGTGACTTCATGCGAGCAACCCGTGGCGCTGGCATCATGAACCATAGTTTCCTCGATTACCGGCCTTCGGCTGGAGAAATTAGTGCCCGTCGTAACGGCGTGTTGATTTCCTTTGAAGAAGGGACAGCGACTGAGTTCTCCTTGAAGAATGCTGAAGATCGCGGCGTGTTCTTTATTAAACCAGGTACTAAGGTTTATAAGGGCATGATCATCGGTGAAAACAATCGTCCTCAAGACATGGAGCTAAACGTATGTAAGAGCAAGCAGCTCACCAACATGCGTGCGGCTGGTGCTGATGACATTGTGCAGTTGCAAGCACCAATCGAGATGAGTCTGGAACGCGCCTTGGAATACATCGGGCCAGATGAAATCCTTGAAGTAACTCCTGAATCGATTCGTTTACGCAAGCTCACCAAGAAATTTGCGAAGCGCTAAACATTAACAATTCCCATAAAGTAAAAGGGGGCGCTTTGCGCCCTCTTTTACTTTATGGGTTTATATTTGCTAAACTGTTTTTTAAAGTTTTAAGGCTATTTCCTAGATATTTACTTATGCATCAAGTTGTCCTCGAGCTAGCTGGCAGTCGCAAAGTGCATGTTATTTCCGAACATGCGACAAAAGAGGAGGCTTTGAATAAGTACATTAAACTAGTTGAGGGCAACAAAGGTTCTCCGATTACGCCTAAAGGAAAATACTCGATTCGCAAAAAGCCAGAATAGTTACAAATTCTGAACGGCTTCCTATATTCACACTTCACTTCATGCACCTATCCGAATGCTATCGACTCTTAGGAGTTCCGCGTAATGCCACTTTAGATGATATTAAAGTAGCCTATCGCCGTTTGGCACGGAAGTATCACCCTGATGTTAATCAGAATGATCCCACAACAACGGATAAGTTTCGGCTAGTGCAGGAAGCTTACAAAATGCTCAAAGATTCTGATAAAGAGGATTTGAGTAAGGAGATATTTGCTAAAAAAGAAGCTGCAAATGCAACGCGATCGCAACCTGCACCACCACCCAAGGCTCCAAGCAAACCACCTCAACCTCACCCCAAAATCAAGATCGAGGTAAAGCAGGTTAATAATCAAGTTGATCCGATTAATAGCGATCCAGAACTGAAGCTCAAATTGGATATGTTGCGGCGTGTGCAGGATCTGCTGAAGCAAAAGAAATATGTAGTTGCGATCGCGGTTGTCGAAGGAATGAGCGAAAGGTTTCCTAGTTCACCAGAAGTAATGCATTGGAAGGCTGTAACTTACCATCGGTGGAGTAGTGAATTAATTTTGAATGGGAAGTTACGCGAAGCGGAAATCTATCTCAATAAAGCACTCAATACTGATCCTAAAAATCGCGAACTTAGTTTTGAAGTTAAGCGAGACTTAGAAAGAGTCCAATTACTAAAAACAAAAAATTGAGATCAGGCAATATCATTTTTGCTTTTTTCAAAAATAATGGTGAGGAGCGCTTCTAGTTCTGTATTAACGACTAAGTAGGACTTCCTGAAAAAGCACAAAAGCCTGCTAAATAAAGACTTTAAGCTTTTTTCGCCATAACAAGTGCAAGGTTATAGCGTCTAGAGGCTCAAAACCCTTGCACTTCCAACGGAAATCGCTGGGTAAATTTTGGGAATACGCGACAAAATACTATTTTTAAAGCCGTATTGCCTTTAAATTCGCTCCGTGGACTTTTTCAGCAAGCCCTAAGTAGCATCAGATGGTGGCAAAGCGACGTGAGAAGGAGAACTCACGATCATTAATTTAGCTTTGAGCGCCGCCAATTCGTCATCAATATCGCTACCTGATTCTAACTGTGCAAACTGAGAGCCTAGTTCATCAGCATTAAGCTCAGCAGTAGCACTTGCCAAAGCTTCCGCTTTTAAAATCTTCTCTTCCATGCGGGCAAAAGTAGCTTCTGCCGAATTAGTATTTACACTACCGAGAATATTGTTGAGCTTTTCTTGAGACTTACTCGTTTGTAAACGAACTTTAAGCAATTCTTTCTTAGATTTAGCCTCAGCAATTTTACCTGCGATCGCAGGTAGATTTTTCTTAAGCAACTCCACTTGCACTGTTTGTTGTTGCAACCCTGCTTTTAGAGTATTGGCTGATTCGGTGTGCGTCTTTTTGCGGCTGAGCGCTTCCTTGGCTAGAGCATCATCCCCTTTTTGAATAGCCAACATTGCTCGTTTTTCCCATTCTTGAGCCTGTGTTGTACTTTGGTTGTATTGCTGCTCTTGGATTTTTAAGGCTGCGATCGCCTGCGCGACAGCTTGGCGCAATTGCGACAAATCTTCTTGCATGTCAAAGATTAATTGCTCCAGAATCTTTTCAGGATCTTCGGCAGCCGAGACAATTGCATTTAGATTGGACTTGAGCACCATAATAATGCGTTCAGGTAGTCCCATAATCCTGTCCTTTGTTCTAAAAAGTGAATTGTCTAAATAATATCATGAGCAAGTTTTTAGCTTTTTTTCTTTTTACATTAGGCTTCAACCCTATTTATAAAATGTTAAGGTTAAAACGAATATGTGCGAAGTGCCCAGATTTATCTAAGCTTTATTGTCTTGTAAAATATATATGGGCAAGTTTTTAATTTACCCCGTAATTGCTAATGCTCCAATTAATTATTCAAGCATGGATGAAATAAAAGTAGCTTGGTATATCATCGCTGTTTTTTTCATTATCCAGTTGATTTTACCTCCCGTTCTAAAATCGGCTGGTTATGATGATCCTCGAATTTTTATGGGGTTGACCTGTCTCACATACTCCGTTGCGATCGCTTTTTTTCTGACTGTTATGCCTTTTATTGCAATGACAGGTTTCTACAGTGCGTGGGCAGCCATAAAGCCAATAATTTATGCAACATTTGTAATTAATATACTTTTTTTGCTTTTAATTTTCAATCAAGTCAGATCGAATTAGCAATGATGTTAGGGACTTACACGAAATAATTGATCCCAAAAATGTTGCGG
>JANNDZ010000231.1:0-3893 GCA_031378395.1 Pseudanabaena sp. OTE_75_metabat_487_sub | reverse complement strand
ATTATTCACTTTATAATGCCTATTTTTGGGTGGGAAGGGAGTAGTTGCGTTCGCCTATAGCAAAAAAAAGAGTTACCTCGTACAAACCTAAACCCCAGAGATGAGTTGCAGCGAAAAGTACCGCAACTCATCTCTGGTTTTATATCCTAAGCAAACCTTGCGATCACCTATCTTAATCAAACAAAAAATCAAAATTAAACGTCTTTGACTGTAACCACCAAAAAGGCTCCCAAAAACTACAATTCAATCAAAAATTCACTCTCTGCAAGGTTGCCATTTTCAGGCAATGACATAAACTCTTGATCAGTCAAAGCTTTGGGGTTAGCTAATTCCAGATTGGCGATCGCTTCGGTGATTAGATTTAAGTCCGCAGATTAAACTAATGGGATCTCTAAGGCTTGGGTTTATATCCAAATATATATATTTCAAAACTCAATAATATTCGTCTCACTCGTGCTAGTACCTGACAAATCAAGATAATTAACTTCAATCTGTTTACGGATTTCGGCTTTACGTTGCCTTGCTTCTTTTACTTTGGATTGACATTCATAACCAAAGGCGGGATTAGCAATTACATCAATACTTTGATATTTGCTTAACCAATCTTTTTCATGCTTCTCGCACATGATGTATTGAATTTTAGCGATCGCAGTTCTCACTACGATCTGGGGACGTAATAAACCAATACGAGAGTTTTCGTCAAGCCAGAGTAGATGCTGCAATTGCTCAGCAACCTCTGTTGTCTCCGCACAGAGAATCTGTAATTGTTGCACTAAATGATCGGGGTAAGGCTCTTCCGACGCAAGGGAAGTTTTATTCTCTTGAATTAGGTTGAGAATAATTTGCCAAAGATAGCGATGATTGGATTGTGTAAATTCAATATTCTCTTCTTCCGCAATCTCTTGATATAAATAAGCACGATGTTGTGGGAAATGGAGATAAATTTGTAAAAGTTGCGTTTCGGCAATATGTAGCGAATTTGTGGTCGTTGTTAGCGACGGAGCTGGCTTATTGCTGTTCCAGCGTGTGTTGCGTAACTGACGACGCAGATCTTGCTCTAGGCGCAATGCAAGATAAGAATTACCTTGCGATAAGCGTTGTGCCGAAGTATGGATGTAATGAGTGCGAAAGAAAGAATCAACGGGTAGATTATTCAGCAATTGTGCGATCGCTTGACTGCTCTTTTGGAAGCGATCAGCTTGGTTAAGATCTTGACCTACGAGGATTTGATCGATCTGCCAATCGAGGAATAATGGCGCATTTTTAAGTAAATCGCGATACGCCTCTGCACTATGATGTTTGAGATACTCATCAGCATCTTTGCCATCTGGAATCGTCAAAACCCTCAACTGCACAGTTCCATTAAATACTAATTCCTTAAAACCCGCGATTGCCTTCTCCGCTGCCGTAATTCCTGCTTTATCGGCATCGAAGTTGAGGATTACATTTTTGGTTTCGGTATATCGCAATAACTGCTTCATTTGGTCAGCATTAAGAGCTACACCCATCGTCGCAATCGCCTGTTCAATTCCTGCCTGATGCAAGGCGATCGCATCGAAATAGCCTTCTACTACAATTGCTTGGTCAGACTTGGCGATCGCATCGCGAGCCTTATCCATTGCAAACAAAACTGATCCCTTGCTGAAGAGTTCCGTTTCAGGGGAGTTAAGGTATTTCGGTTCTTCATCTCCAAGCGATCGCCCACCAAAAGCGATTACGCGACCTCTAGTGTCGTGAATGGGAACCATCAGGCGATCTCGGAAGCGATCGTAAAATCCATTACCTGTTTTGCGCGGAACCACCAAACCCGCTTCTTCAACTAAACTCACAGGAATCTGCTTTTGCTGTACCAAATATCCCATCAAGGTTTCCCAACCCGCAGGGGCATAACCCAGTTGAAATTTCTGGATCGTATCTTTGCTCATTTGCCGCTTTTCGCTGAGATAGGCAAGAGCCGCTTTGCCTTGATGGGCATAGAGGGCATGTTGATAAAAACTGGTGGTCAAAGCCATCACTTCATATAGGCGATCGCGATGGGAGATTTGACGCTGTATTTCTTTTGCTTTTTCAGGTTCGACAGTGGCAATGGGAACGTTGTATCGTTTCGCTAAATCCAAAACTACGTCAGAGAACGATCGCTTATCGATCTCCATCAAAAACTTGACTGCACCACCAGCCGCCCCACAGTTAAAGCAGTGATACATCTGCCGCGCTGGATTCACTGTCAGTGCTGTGGCGTTTGTACCATTATGAAAAGGACAAGCTCCCCGAAAATTCGCACCACTTTTGCGTAGGACAACGCGCTCGGAGACGATATCTACAATGTCTGCCCTTTGACTTACTTGGTCAATGGTGTCTTTGTGGATTTGAAACTGTGCAGACATGATCGCGATTTCCTATTTCTAAACCGCAGTATGCTCAATATATTTTATATCAATCACCATCAAAAAAAGCAGCGCAGACAAACATTATGCACGATATATTATTCTAATAATTTTCATTTCCATCAAATAAGTTGGACAATTTCTTGACTATCGTTTGACTTTAAAATTGAATATGTACCTTTTTGCATGACTTCCCAATCTAGATATGCTGTAGATTACAGGCTAGGCGACGCGACAGTAGCAATCATACATTTTACCCACAATTTTATATTGATCGTTTTGATCGGTATTATAAATAATGTTTAGCGATCGCTGCCTTGGTATTTGAGAAATAGGCGATCAGATTTTGGTTAAATGAAGTGCGATCGCTACTTCAGCACTATCTTTGTTGTCCAAAAATTTCTAGCTATCAGATTTAGGATACAACTCCATTAACGCTTGTACCTGTTCTGCATGATAAGAGCTGCGCGTAAGCGGCGAAGACACCACTTGCAAAAATCCCATTGCTTCACCAGCAATCCGCCATGCTTCAAACTGCTCAGGCGTTACGAACTCATGCAAAGTCAAATGCTTTGCTGAAGGTTGAAGATATTGACCAATGGTAATAATATCGCAATCCACTGTTCTCAAATCACGCATCACCTCCAAAACCTCTTCATGGGTTTCGCTCATTCCCACCATAATGCCTGACTTGGTATACACCCAAGGCGCAATTTTACGAGCGCGTCGTAATAACTCCAAACTACGCTGATATTCTCCCTGTGGACGCACTCGCCGATAAAGTCTTGGCACAGTCTCAGTATTGTGATTAAGTACATGAGGTCGCGCTGCCAGAATCGTTTCTAAGGCTTCCCAATTAGCGCAAAGATCAGGAATAAGAAGTTCAATTGTCGTTTGTGGCATCAACTTACGAATCTCTTCGATGCATCGCACAAACTGAGAAGCGCCGCCATCAGGCAAATCATCACGATTAACAGAAGTAACAACGACATGCTTAAGCTTCATCCGTCGCACTGCTTCACCCAAATTAATTGGCTCCATCGGATCGAGAGCTTGAGGCTTTTTCTCAAAGTCAATATCGCAGTAGGGACAAGCGCGAGTACAAGCTGGCCCCATAATCAAAAATGTGGCAGTACCTTGGTTAAAGCATTCGCCAATATTTGGACAAGATGCTTCTTCGCACACAGTATTTAGCCCCAAGTCGCGCAAGACTTCTTTCACATTTCCAACGCGCTCCCACTGTGGAGCCTTAACTCGCAACCAATCTGGTTTGACTGCCATACTTGTAATTACCTAGATCTCTAGTTCATGCAATTTTTGTAACGTTTTATATTCTAACATTGTCACGAGTTAGAGGTAATTTGAACCCGATTTTGGTATTTTCAGTGCCTTTGGCGCTGAAAATACAAAAATCGGGTTCACTTCTGGATTTTTTTGACTTCGAGAGAGGAGTACGCAACTCCTTTCTCAAAGTCAAAAAAATCCAGAAGTGAAATGTCACTTCTGGAA
>JANNDZ010000226.1:0-3474 GCA_031378395.1 Pseudanabaena sp. OTE_75_metabat_487_sub | reverse complement strand
CAAATCCTATTGGAGTACTAATCGATAACCTCGAACCTGCGCTAGATGAGAATTATCGCTTTCGGGAGAAGTTGCGCGGCTATGATGCTTTGTTGGCAGTGTTGGGCGATCGCGATGTCTTTTCGTTTACGTTGATCACTAGTCGGCGATCGCTGATTGCTACAAGAGCGAAAGTACATGAGTATTCACTGGAGGGATTAGACATTACAGCATGGCGGCAATATTTTCATGATTGCGAGAATGTTACAGACTCTGAGGCGCTAATACAGATGCGTAATGCCTATAATGGGAATGCGAAGGTAATGGATATTCTGCATGGTGCGATTAAAAACCGTTTTAATGGCAATATTGCAGCCTATTGGAGTCGATACAAGGATGCTTTGCTGGCGGATTCGGAGTTAGAAACTTTGATTTCGGTAGAGATGGATTGGTTGCGAGATCATCAACCTGATGCTTATAAGTTGCTCTGTCGGATGGGTTGCTATCGCTATCAGGATGTCAAAACTGTTCCATTTGAAGGGTTGATTTGTTTATTGTGGGATGTTCCTGAATCTCGACAGGCTTGCATTGTGAATTATCTAAGTAAAACTTCGCTGATTGAAGTTAAAGGTGAATACTATTTGCATCCTGCTATTCGAGCGTCTTCTGAATTAAGATTAAAGTTAAATTACATTGATTACGAATTAGCAAACATAAGTATTGCTAAATTTTTCACACAAACTATCACATCTATTACAACAACAGAAGATGCCTTAACAGCTTTTGAAGCTTATCATCACTATCTTGCAATTAGTCAATACGAATTAGCTAGTGATGTAATTGTCAAAAGGAGGAGTAATGCTTGGGAAGATAATGAACCTCTAGGAAACTCCTTTTATAGACTTGGATTTCTAGAATCAATTAAATTTGCAATTATTAACATCTCTCCTAACATTCCCGATAGTCCTAGTTTATGTAAAATATATAATATATTGGGCGATGTCTACTGGCTCACAGGAGAGTTTTATAAATCGATTGATACGCATCAAAAATCTAAAAAATTAGCTTTAGAGTTTTCAATAGCCGAATTTGAATTTGCTGCATTTTTAAATATTGGTCTTTGCTATACTGATCTTTGGGAGATTCAATTAGCTATTGATACTCTTGAAAAATGTATAGAGTTATCAAAAAACACAATTTATAGATACCACGCTATTGATGCTTGCTTTTGTCTTAGCTTCTTGTATTCTGCCCTGCAAGAAAAAGACAAAGCTATAGATTTTTTAAATAAAACCTTTCAAGAGTTTAAACTTACAGAACATAGAACATAATACATGGTCTACTGGTTATAGATGGTTGTTTTTGGGTAGAGCTTACATTAATTTATTTGATATTGATAAGTCACTAGAAATGTATAAAAAAGCCCTTTCCTATGCAGAAGAAAGTCATTACCCCCAAGTTAAAGCAAACTCTCTTTGCGGTTTATCTGTAATTCATAGAACTCAGAATGATTTCTGTGAAGCCATTACTTATAATCATGAAGCTATAACTATTCTTGAAAATATTGCTGCTAAGTATGATCTTGCTGAAGCATATTTCCAACTTGGGCTAACATATCAGGCAATGGGAGAACATGACCAAGCAAGAGAATATAAAGCAAAAGCAATAGAACTTTTCGCACAAATGGAAGCGCCGAAACAAATCGAGAGAGTTAACAAAGCCTTTGGAGGAAACATACAATGAATACTCAAATAGTTGATGCGATCGCCCAGTTAATCAAATCCCTCCCCGAAGAAGATCGCTCATTACTGAGAGACAAATTACTAACTGACCTCTTCATCCCAATTCCAAACACCCAAACATCCCCATCTCAAAGTATACAACCCGAATCACCCGCACAAGAACCGAACTTAAACTTAGCCAACTTATCAACCCTAAGCGATCAACAAATAATCGCCCTCACCGAACTTCAGATGGAACCATCCCAAGATCAAAAATTAAGTCAACTATTACAGACCCAACAAGAAAGAAGCCTGAACAATGTTGAGCAATCTGAACTAGAAATGTTAATGGGAATCTATCAGGCAGGACTACTTCGCAAAGCCCAAGCCCTAAATGAAAGCGTCAAACGCGGACTAAGACAACCATTAAGCGTATGAGTAGCAAGATTTCCGAAGAAACTAGGGCTAGGGTTCGGACGGCAGCAAAAGATTGTTGTGGCTATTGTCGTAGTCAGCAAAAATATGTTTTGGGAATGCTAGAAATTGATCACATTATTCCCACAGCCCAAGGTGGCACTGATGACGAAAAGAACCTATGGCTTGCTTGTCGATTATGCAACAGTTTTAAAGGAACTCAAACCCATAGACAAGATCCAGAAACAGATCGTCTAGTACAACTATTCAACCCGCGCACCCAAAAATGGCATCGACATTTTGCTTGGTCAGAAGATGGTACATATATTGTTGGGCGGACAGCTTGCGGTCGCGCCACAGTTCTCGCTTTGCAACTTAACAATACCTGTGCATTGATGGTCAGACGCGAATGGATTAGCGCAGGTTGGCATCCCCCCAAAGAAACTTAGAATAAAATTGATTAACAAAGCCTTTGATCAAGGAGCGAAGAAATGAGTATAACTTTGAATAGTATCCAGCCAACATTGCACGAATTAAAAATAGGCTTAAAGGAACTATATGGCGATCGCCTTGTTAAGTTAATCCTTTTCGGTTCCCATGCTAGAGGAGAAGCCAATCCCGACTCTGATATTGACCTACTAGCCGTACTCAAAAGCCCAGTATCTCAAGTGCAAGAAATATCTAATATGTCTGAACTTTGCGTCAAAATCCTTTTAGACTACGATGAACTTGTTTCAATCATTCCCATGAGTGAAGATCGATTTAATGCTAAAGGTGTTGCTTTATTGAGAAATATTCAAAGAGAAGGAATTGAACTATGAACGAATTTAAAAAGTTGTTTTCTTTAGCATTGGAAGAATTAGATATAGCGAAACTTTTACTTGAGAAAGAGCATTATCGCGCCAGTATTTCCCGCTCTTATTACTCTATGTATTATGCTACTCAATCACTATTGTTATCTCAAAACATAGATGCATCCACCCATAAAGGACTAAAGCGACTACGATGCAGACTTTACTGGCACATTAGCTGAAGCACAAATGATTTTAGAGAAAGCAAAAGCTTTTATAGTTGAAGTAGAGAAAGTATTGAAACAGTAATAACACTAAATTAATCCAGTGCCTAACGCACCCAAATGAAACCCACAAGAAATGTATGGCGATCGCCCCTAACTAAAGGTATAAAATAGGAAATATCAAATATTACTGACTGTCTAAGATCATGACTCTTACAAACATCCCCCAAACAGTCATCACCATAGAGCCAACAAATCTCAAGCGATGGACAGTACAGGATTATCATCGCATGAGTGAGTTGGGGCTTCTCAGTGGCGATCGCACAGAACTAATTACTGGACATA
>JANNDZ010000105.1:0-7387 GCA_031378395.1 Pseudanabaena sp. OTE_75_metabat_487_sub | reverse complement strand
TTTAAAGTGGGAGTGAAGGGACTTGAACCCATACGACCTTACAGTCAACGGATTTTAAGTCCGTAGCGTCTACCATTCCGCCACACTCCCAAAGTGCTTTGCTATTCTAACGCGAAATGTGTGAATTTACATCAGAAATTTTAAAATTGTTGCGATCGCTCAAAAATAATAGTCAGCGACTAGTCGCTGACTATTATTTTTAGATTTAGACTTCTTCGTCGTCGTCCCATTTTTGTTGGGTATAGCCTAACTGGGTTGCCGCTGATTGCTCCTCACTAGTGAGGTCTTCCCAGAGTTTTTCTGCGGATTCAGGGATGTCATCTTCTCCTTCCCAGCTAGCTTTAGTCCAGCCAAGGATGCCCCACATTTTTTTATCTTCATCGGACAAATCGTCCCATTCAGGAAAATCATCCTCCTCTTCCCAGCTTTCTTCACTCCAACCTAATTGTGACCAGAGTGCTTGCTCAGCAGTAGTCATATCTGACCAGCCTATTTCACTCCAAAATTCATTAGGATCGCCAGTTACTTCACGGATGGTAGTCATAGAAATTTCCTCAAAAACTAGAGTTCACCTAGATCTCATCATAGGTTTTGCTTGCTATGAGAAGCAACAGTTAAAACTTAACCTTTCAAGCTCAAAAAAAGGGCTTCGCTTTGCGAAGCCCTTTTTTACTTTGTTTTTAGCCGATTGCCTAAACTTCGGTAATAAATTGTGCCGACGATCGCGAAAAATAAGACATAGGCGATCGCTTGAACTAGATAAAGTTTGTCAGTATAGCCAAATAGTGAACTGAGGATCGCTCCAGGAAATTTCTCAGCAGGTAATACTTTGCTGCTATTCCAAACCATATTGCCAAGGACACAGGAATGCTCACGGACAAAATGCTCGTAATAGAAACAAATTGATTCTGACTTGCGATCGCTTTGAGACAAAATCCGTAAAGCATTGTCGAAATGTCCGAGAGCAGAAATTACTAATCCCGAAACAATCGATAGCAGCATAAATCCCATGATTTTAAAAAAGGCACGGATATTAATATGCACACCAAATTTAAATAGAGCGAAAGCGATCGCTGTAGCGGCCGCGATTCCGCTTATGGCTCCGAGCGCTGGCATAAATCCCTCTTGGAATTTTGCGGAGATAAATAAAACGACTTCAAAACCTTCTCGCAAAATTGCAAATAAGATTAGTCCAAAAATTCCTAAGCCAGCTTTTCTTCCTTTGCCTAACACATTTGATAAAGAGCCTTCAATTTCTCCTTTAATCGCCCGACTCTGTTTTGTCATCCAAATCAGCATCCAAGTCAGCATGACGATCGCGGCAACACTAAACACACCTTCGAGTAATGGCTCAAAAATTGGTGATATAGAAGGATTACTACTACCGACGCTCTGCATAAACCAATTAAATATTATGCCGGCTATGCCACTAATTATGAGTCCAGCACCAATACCCGCAAATACCCATCGATTAAGGTGCGATCGCTTGGCACGTTTGAGATATGCCATAACAATGCCAATCACTAAGGCGGCTTCAACGCCTTCTCGTAAGGTAATGACAAAGGTTGGAAGAGTTAAGCTGAAATCCATGGAATTATCTAGATAGTGTTTAGTAATGGGTATTTACAAGTTAAAAGCTATAACTCCTGCGCAGCAGGAGTTATAGCTTTTAACTCTTTATGATTTCGTATAAACTTTAGCAGCCGCTTGTTCATTCGCTTTGATCAGCGCCGACATGTCAGCAACAGATAGAACTGGTTTCTCTGGAGCAAGAGGGCTAGGATAAGCCGATTTTAGCTTTTCTAGACTAGCTATAAATTGTTTGTGAGTTTCAGGATGATCCTTTCCCATTGTTGCGGCAATGCTCTTATACAATTGCTCAACATAGATCGTAAAGCCGCGAGAGTCTTGATATTCGACAATCTCTTTGATTTTGTCATTGGCGATCGCCGCAGTATACTCAGTACCAGCAGTATCAAGAATTGCATTAATTACTTGCAATGCTAGCTTTGGTGATTGACGTTGAGCTATTGGAACTGCCGCGATCGCAGTATCAATGCTAGCCATTGCCTCTTGATACTTAGGTATGACACTTGGATCAGTTGGCTTGGACTTGACCAACTGTTGCAAATCAATTAATGGTTGCTTAAATTCTTTGACGTTGCGCTCTTTAAGTTGAGCTTCTACATCAGCATAAATTTCTTCTACAGGATGCTCGATGTGAGGAAAAGCTTGATCTGGCTTCTGAAGATCCAGTAATTCTTTTGCTACGATCATATGACCTTTCATCAAACCTAGTTTGGTCAAATAATCCACATCCTTCGCTTCACCTGTCAAGACAATAGTTTCGATGCTAACCATGTCTTTAATTTTTTCAAATTGTTCGGCAGTTACCACCTTTTTTGAAACTAAGTCTTCAACCTTCGCGTAGGGTCGTGCCGCTTGAATTTTGTTGGACAAGCCAGCAATTCCTAACTCCGCTTCAATTTTATCTAGCGAAGATAAAATTGCTTCGTTAATATTGATTTTGACCTTGTTGTTATGACCAGCCATCTTTGAGTCTTTAGCAGTCTCGCTTTTAGACCCATCTTTGGACTCAACTATCGCACTACTAGATGTTATGGTCGGAGGTTTTGAGACCTTAGGCTCATTAGTACATGCCGATATCGCGATCGCGCCGACTAGTGAAAGTAAAAACAGAACTAAAAACGCTTTGGTTTTAATTACAGTTTGAAATAATTTTTTAACGAGAGAAAAGAGATATGACATGAAGATAGCTAAATGGTGAAAAAGGGTAATTGAAAAACTAGGTAATGCTATTAATTTGCAATAAGTGATCTACAAATATTAGAACATAAAACTTGCAAATAATTATCAATAAGTCTTTCAGTTAATAAAAAATCTGAGTATCTTTAACTAGTAACCACCTCAAATAGCCCCATACAGCCAGCATCAGCGATCGTATCTTGGTGCGGATGAAACATGTATTTACCCGTAAATCGATATGTCAACTCCAGAATATGTCGCTCGGCAGTCCCCATTGTGATCACATCACTCTCCTCACTTGGAGACATACTGCGCCCAGTACGATAGACCTGAAACATATTGGCATGGACATGAAAGGTAGCTACTGGGTCATACTCAATCATGTTAAGGACATACAACCTCAATAACTGATTTTGCTGGACTGCGATCGGTTGCTGCATATAAAAGTGGGGAAGCCCATTAAAGGCATACATCTCATTGCGCCCATCTCCATTGGTGTCATAGCCAGCCATGATTAAAACAATCTCATCCGCAGGTTGTCGAGGCGTGGGCGGATCGATAATGAACATACCGTACAGACCTTTCCCGATATGGCGGGCAACTGGTTCGATATGACAGTGATAGAGATGAACTCCATAGGGCATCGCATCAAACTCATAGATAGTCGCAGCACCATTACGGATTGGTTTAACACCATCCATTTCCGAAGGATGTTCGCCATGAAAGTGTAATGAATGAGAATGCCCTCCTTTGTTAGCAAAAGCAATCCGCACTCGATCGCCTTCTGTTGCTCTGAGGGTAGGGCCAGGCACGCGATCGTTCACATTCCAAGTAATAAAGTCAGTCGCCGAGTCTAACTTTACGGTCTTACTTTGCGCCGTTAGCTGAAACTCTCGTACTGTGCGCCCATTTTCTTGGGTAACTTTTCCATAATCAAATTCGCGTAAAGTCGCGATCGGGTCGAGTCCACTTACTTTGATTCTCTCCAGCGATGCTTCAGTAAGTTTCATCGGCGGAATCACAATTTTTTTTGGCGGATTGCTTGAAGATTTATCCTTTTCGTTGCTGCGATTTGAGATGATCGGACTACAAGCGATCGCGCCACCGATTAATCCCAACCCCCCAAGCCCCAACTCTAATATTTTTCTGCGTTGCCGATCCATTAACTGTAACTACTTGCAATTGATTCCTATTTATCTTAGCGAACTTTACTATGCTTTTGATTTTTGAAGTTACGGCTCTTTGACGTTGTCAGGGTCAAACTAGTTGCGATCGCATTTTTTATCTAACTGTGAGAGTTTAAGACATTCAAATAGACTTGTGGTTGTACATACTAGTCTCGCTATGAGACTAAGTAAACACCAAGACTTAGAGATGCAATCAGGTCATTCAGTTATAGGCATAAAAACAAAGGCGGCGTTTTACGCCGCCTTTGTTTTTATGGAAATCCATTTCTTAAAATAGAAGTTCGGGCATCAGGTGGATTCATCGGTACGCGACCTGTGTTTATACAGCGCCACATATGATTAAACAGAATTCCTGCATTGCCCTTTCCATCTCCAGCAAAATAGCCATGTCCAATTGGAGAATCATAGACAGAATTGAAATCGTCACAATCTAGGGCATATACATTCTTACTGACTTTATCTATATGTTCTGGTCCCGTGTGCCCCAAACGACGTGAAGCAATCTTGCCAACATTAGCGACCTTACTAGCACGCATGGCTAGATCATCCCCAGCATAGTATACGACTACATTCCGCGCTGCTGGAGGAATATATTGCCCCTCTTGCCCCGTTTCTAAAGCCTCATTTACGATATCCGCAGCTGCCATGAAGATGTTACGAAAGATCAAGGGCATTCCTTGGGGTAGAAAATACTGGACAATGTTGGCAAAAGTACTACGTAAAACTCGATTGCCCATTGAATACGCCAAAATGTTAATACGCTTAGTGCAAGGAGGCAAATTGTCATCTGCGGTCTTTTCCCGCCAAGCTAGAAACTTTTGAAATAATCGCGCAAAGGCAATACCACTCTGATCGGCTGCAATTTGATCGTCAAAGTAATCTTGGATCTGTCTAGCGTCATCGTCACAGGGCCAAATGAGGGGGACAACAACTATTCCTTTATTCTCTTTCTGATCAAACAGTCGCTGTAATTCTTCTGTCCTTGGAAAAATTGCAGGCTCAGGCAGATTAGAATATCCATGGATATAAAAGAGGATTTCTTTTGCGTCTGAGGTTTTGAGTTCTGTCAAAAATGCTTGACTGCCAATCTCTGTATATCTTTCCTTGCTATCACGACGGCAAAAATAGATTGATTGCTCAGCTTGATTATTGCTCAAATTAAAGTTTACTGACCGAGGCAATTGGAATTTGCCATCTGCTCCTTTTGGAGTCATTCCTTCTTTGAAAACTCGATTTGTAATAAATAGCATAATAACTCTCCGATTCAGTAATCTACTAAGTAGGTAAGTCCAGTTCTGGTCGCCCTGCCTCGCATCAAGAGACTAATTATCCGAAATTCCTCGTAACATCATTTAAACAGATAAATAGTCTCAGAAAATTAAAAATTGTTGCTTCGCAGTACTTTTAAAAATTCCTTAGCAAGTTTTGTGTCAACTAGGATCGCAGCGTATTTCAATCAGAAATCCATCGGGGTCATAAAAATAAATGCCTCTTCCAGTAGGACGAGTAACAGGCTCACCCTCAATTTGGACTTGATGCGATCGCAATACCGCCACCGCTTGCTCAAAAAGTTCTGGAGCAATATCAAAAGCTAGGTGATTAGCTCGAGTAAATTGCCGTTATGGATCAGGATCGGGCGGCGTAAGTTCTGACTCCCAAAACAAATCGAGAACAGTGCCATCGGGAGTTCTAAAATTCGCAACTTTGCCTGCTGCCACTAAATTAACTAAAGTACTAGGAACCTCATCCCCAACAAGTTGATGCAGTCCTAAAATGCTGCCATAAAAATCACAAGAAACCTGCATATCTCGCACATTCAAAGCAATGTGATGCACTCGTCGTAAAGCTCCATTCGCGATCGCCGTGTGCGTAGTTGGCATAGTTGAACTATTGGGTGACATAAAATCAGTTTTACCTAGGTTTACCAATAGGGTAAGACGGTCAGCGAAAGCTCTGCTCTCATTTTATCTACTCTACAGCCTGCTAGCCAATCGGTTAGTCCTTTTTTATTGGCAGCGAAAATGTTAGCTATAAAGCCCTCTTTAAACAATAAGCTAACTCTAAAACCAAAACTAGCTTACGAATTTATATAAACCAAAGCAAGCTTACGATAATGGATATTTACGTAAGCTATATAGCAAAACTAAATTCGTAAGCTTGCTTTGGTTTATAGCCTGTACCGTAAACTAGAGTCAGTAAGCAATCACCAATGAAACTCTTTTTTGGCTCTCATACCCTAATCTAGCTGGGTAAAGATTACTATTGCTATTTCAGCCTTTAAGTATTAGCGTTACCTTAATTCCATGCAATTGAATTACTCATGTCAATCCACAACAAAATATTAGATAAACATGAAAAAATATCTTCCCTTCGCTATTAGTTTAGTTTTATTTGCTGTGAGCGCTTGTAACACATCTCCTAGCGAAACAACCAGTTCAACCAAACCAACATCTACAAGCGCTTCGCCTGATAAAGCTAAAAATACAGATTCTAAGCCAGCTCCCTCAGATGCAGCTGGATGGCAAGATTACACATCTGAAGCTGGAAAATTCAGCGTGCAAATGCCAACTAAGCCAAAAGAACTATCTCAAGAAAAGAAAACTGACCTTGGTACAGTCAAGATAAATATGGCTCTATCAGAGTCTAGTAATTCAGCCTATATTGTTGGCTATAACGACTTTCCCTCAAAATTTACAGATGCTGAGATCGCCACAAGGTTAGATCTAGGAGCAAAAGGTTTCATGACAGGAAGCATGAAGGGTAAAATCACTTCTTCCAAAGAAACCAAGCTTGGTGAAGTTCCATGTCTAGATTTTGATGGTAGTGGGAAGATTCAAACAATTGATGCAACGGCTAAAGGGCGAATTTGTATCGCTGATAATGCGCGTCTTTATCAGGTCATTATGGCAACTCCTTCAAACAAATTTTTGCAAGCCGATGCCGATCGCTTTATTGCATCTTTTAAAATCAAAAAATAATGATGAAGACAAAAAATCATAGAGTTGCTTTACAACTCTATGATTTTTTGTCTGGAGGCGTTTGATTGAGGCTTGCTTGTCCAGGGACAAGCTTGTCAATGACTATTTGAGTAGGTAGTGGTGCATCAAAGCTTCTCAATAATGAACTTGTTTTAGAAATTTCCTTCCACTCATCCAGCGTCAAACGACGCACAACAGGAGGTGTTTTGGAGTTAGGCTTAACAATTATTTCTTCACCAGTTAACAAAATAATTTCTTTCGACTGATTGGCTAACTTAACCACCACCGTCCCTTCCCAAGAGAAAAACCTAATCCCCTTGTTGATATCTTTAGGGATTTCGACAAAGGCTGTTGTTCCACGAATTGCGGCTGTGGCATAGGCTGTAGATATTTCAGTTGGAACTTTCAAGCCTGGTTTCACCCAAGTGATCATCTTGCCCTCTGTAAGATTAAGCT
>JANNDZ010000098.1:0-4108 GCA_031378395.1 Pseudanabaena sp. OTE_75_metabat_487_sub | reverse complement strand
AAAAATTTAATAAAACCAAAAAACGTTTCGGCGGGCGAAGCCCGCCGAAACGTTTTTTGGTTTTATATGTGCATGTTAATAGTTTGGACAATTCTAAATCCAAAACAAAGAAAGGCTGTGCGAAGTCCCGCCTTTCTTTGTTTTGGATTTATGTCCTAAGTAAAACTTGTATTGCTATAAAAGTTGTACTTTTTAGAACTTTTACATTTTGGATTGTATGAAAGAGTAAAATTTATAATCTCTACTTTACTTAGTTTTTTTTAGGCTCTAATGGTATAGGTAAGGCACTTTTGCTTTTGTCTAATGTGGTCAGGAAGTTAGCAAATCTGATTGGGACAAATTCTTCGGAAATTATGATGCCTTTATCATTTGTCTTTACATTTATAAAAGCTGGATTATTTGGCAACCCTACTTTTAATAAATTACTGCGCTCAGCACTAGCTACATTGTCCTTAGGATTTTTGGATATCCAACTAGTGTAAGCATCGATCGCATCATACCAGTAAGCATTTTTGGCATAGATTCTTGCTTTTTCTAAATCGTTTTTGGCTGAGGCGATCACTTTAACGACCATAGGATCATCATCGCGACGGATGAGCGCATTAACATCAACTTGAACTGCACTACTATTCCCTGTACCTTCCCAACGAACTTGCCAACGCTGAACTTTTCCTTTTTTTAGCTCAGGCGCATTTTCGGGCAAAGTAAATTTATACAGTCCTGCACCTTGGGCTTTACCTTCAGCCTTAAAGATAGATTTTGAAGCTCTTTCATTGCCATCACGCAAAAAGAAAGTCACTTTAAATGAGCCATCAACTTGAGGAATTGTTGTTGGCGTAGTTGCGGCAATATCTTGAGGTGCAATGTACCAATAAAATGTCGGACGAGATGCCAAGGTTCTTGCCCCATCACCAGGCACGAGAATCGTAACGTGAGGCAAAGAATCGACGCTTCTAGTTGCGCCACCCGAACCTGCGGATTTTGGCAACCCTAAGCCATATTGGGCAAAAGCAGAAGGTACAATGATCGTCGAACTAGCGACAGTGGCTATACAGAACGCACTAAGGACGATCACGTTTTTGATGCTGTTTTTAATTTGAGTCTTAGTTGAAGTCATGGTTGTAATCATCCCGATTTTTTCTAGTTTGTTGTTCCTAGCTTCAGTACAACATCACTTTACCAAAGCCTAAATTTTCTATAGATTTAAGGTCGAGAATTGGGGCTAACAAGTTCCGTAAAAACAAAAAATTTTGGATTTTATTTGAACCAATAACCAAGATTTTTGTTGAAAGTGCTGAAAAGCGTCACTTTTAATAAAAACCTTAAGACTCTCTAGATCTTAAACTGATCTTCCGTAATATCGCTGTCGTCAAGTGTATTAGGACATAAAACCAAATTTGCCATTGTCAACACCATCGGTACTGAACAATTACGAATTTAGTAACATTATGGGGCAGAAATGGCCGCGATCGCCTCAGCCATTTCTTGAGTACCTACAGGCGCATTACCAGCAGGCGCAAAGTCATAGGTGAAATACTTATACTTACCTTCAACGCTCACCGCCTCGAATCCGCCATTCAGCTCTGAAGTCAGAGCTGAAATAATATCGCCATAGAGATTATGCTCATCTACTCATCATAGAGTTCTGCATCGGTTGCACACACATATTATTCAAGCTGTGATCTCTAAACTCTATCTCAGGACAACAATTTGCCACATCACGAGCAACTTCTAGAAATAAACCATCAGTAAATTTCATGGTATTAGCTTCTCGCACAATGACTTGCGAACAAATTACGTCAAATCAATTGCTTGACTTCAAAAAAATTTGCTTGGAGTTGCTAGTTTTGATATTTGACTTCACCCAGATGAGTGATTGCATTTTACCGCTTTTACTTAACAATAAAGGTTGTCAAATTATGCGATCACTCAAGTGAATCATTTGTGACAAATAATCATAAGGCTAGTGGATAGTTTTTACTGATTAGTTCATTGAGACTTGTAAGTAAACTTAAACATCTTTCTTAAGCAAAATTAAAGATAAGTAAAGGTGAATGCAGGGAATAATTAAGGCAAGGTTCATGCTGCGTCAACTATTATTGAGTCGCTTTAGAATTAATGAATTTTATACGGTTAATTCTAGAGACATAGGCATTGGGAACCTCTAGTTTGTTAAACCCGTCCAATGTAACTTAGCACTCAGTATGACTGTTTCAATATCAAATTTTAGCGGCTATTATTTCTCAGAACTTGCGTACGACATCCTATTACGCATTTTGAGTTTATCTATTAGAGCTTAAGTTTTCCATTCATCTAGATTTTGATGTCTCAACAATTGCCCTAAACAATTGTAACTATTGCTCTACTACTGAATCTAAATAAGCAGTTATATACGTAACTTTATTTGTATTTGATTGTATTTAATTTTTAGAGCAACATTGTGGCTCCTTAGCTGCTTCTGACATCAAAGCTTTCTGAATTCATTGACAACAATAAATACGAGTTCCGAATATCTTAGGAGCACCAATTTAATGAGTGTAAATACCTATTCAAACCTTGGTCAAATCTTTAGAGAGATAGTGATAGCCGTCCTTTGACTTTTCTAGTTGATTCGTAATAATATGTAACTCTAGACGCAAGATTAAAAAAGGCTAATCTCGTATTATACAAATCAACTTTGGAGCGAATGACACATTAGTATATCAACTTTATAAAACTTAAAGATTATGATTTTAATATATTGGACTAATAAATTTAAATTTTAAAATTATGAAGTCCCCTCTGTCTCAGCCTTCTGGTCTTGGAGAAGCACTCTTGAAAAACGCTTAGTTTAAAAAAATGAGGAGCGATATGTCTGAAGAACCATTGATCCAACCCACACCAAAGCCAGTGGATAGGCAAGCTAACAAGCAGGTCGGCCTGTCTGCTGACATGGTTCGCACGTATTTGCATGAAATCGGAAAAATCCCATTACTTAGTAATGAAGAAGAGATTATCTACGGAAAGCAAGTACAACAGATGATGGCGCTGTTTGAAGTCCAAGAAAAGATCGCACAAAATAGCGATCGCTTACCCACCGAGCAAGAATGGGCTGAAGCTGTTGGTCTAGAGCGAGAGATTTTACATAGCCTTATTCGTGTCGGTACACGCGCTAAACGCAAAATGATTGAGGCAAACCTGCGCTTAGTTGTATCCGTTGCTAAGAAATATCAAAAAAGAAACTTAGAGCTTCTAGATTTAGTACAGGAAGGAACTCTGGGATTAGAGCGTGCGGTAGACAAGTTTGACCCTACCAAAGGCTTTAAGTTTTCAACTTATGCCTATTGGTGGATTCGTCAAGCGATTACGAGGGCGATCGCTCAACAAGCTCGCACTATTCGCTTACCAGTTCACATCACTGAAAAGCTCAACAAAATCAAAAAAGCTCAACGCCAACTCTCGCAGGATCTTGGTCGAGTTGCTACGGTAGCAGAGATTGCTTATGAGTTAAACATCAAGACTGATCAAGTTCGTGAATGTTTGTCGCTATCGCGTCAGCCAATTTCCCTTGATTTACGCATTGGTGATAACCAAGATACTGAACTTGCTGAACTACTAGAAGATACGGGACGTTCTCCTGATAACTATGTAGAAAGGGAATCTTTGCGAACGGATATTCAGAGCTTACTCAAGGAGCTACCCGAAAAGCAACGTCAAGTGATGATTTTGCGCTACGGTCTAGATGACGGTCAAGAAATGTCGTTGGCTAGTATTAGTAAACGCATGGATCTTAGCCGCGAGCAAGTAAGACAATTAGAGCGTCAAGCTATGGATTATCTTCGCAAGCGTAAAGCCCGTATGCAAGAATATTTAGCTAGCTAAATCAAACGAACAGGAGGTGCAAAGCACCTCCTGTTCGTTTATATAAATATCCTCATATAAAAATCGGTTTCATACTTAGAATCGCTGGTGATATAGATGTCGCACCCAGAATATGTACCGCTTGCGTAGCGGGCGGTACATATTTTTATTCTAGCTACTTAAATTTACTATAGCGATCGCCATGATGTTTACTAGTAGAACAAAAGGTAGTGCAAAGCACTACCTTTTGTTTTGGATTAATTAAGCT
>JANNDZ010000095.1:0-1795 GCA_031378395.1 Pseudanabaena sp. OTE_75_metabat_487_sub | reverse complement strand
CAACCAGAGGCACGTCCATATAGGTACGTTTGAGCTTTTGACGGATTTCCGAGAGGGCGGCGGCATGAGCCATGCTGGGCACTGTAACGCGCATGATTTCGCAACCAATTTCATGCAAGCGGCGAATTCCTGCGACGGAGCCAGCAATATCGAGGGTATCTTCATTAATCATCGACTGCACCACAACGGGTGCGCCGCCGCCGATGGTGATACTGCCCACTTGCACAGGTCGGGTTTTGCGTCTGACGATTACACCAAGATTTTCGCTACCATCGATAATGGGTTCAGCTTTGGCGGCTTGTGAGCCGTTTTGGATAATTTTCAGATTCTCAGAAACAGTCGTCATAACACTTTTAGTTACTTTCAGTTATTAGTCTATCTTGAAGTGGGTAACAGTTTCGCAATTCAAACTGTGCTAATTTGGGTTAATCCAGCGATCGGGAATCGCATCTATATCTTCTAGAAGAAAATTGTTATACACCCATATTCGAGCTTGATCGTATAAATCTCTGAGAATGGATTTGCGATCGCCAGATTTATCCCACGGTAGCAGATCAGAATCCAATTCACAGAAGCCAACCCAAGAGCGATCCTGTTGCTGTAATTCTTCAGCCTTCACAAGCACGGCTGCTAAAACAGCTAAATCGTAGGGCTTCAATGATAAATCTAATGCCCCAATTGCCACTTGGCGCTCTAGCATTGGCTCTGAAAGCGGAAATACGTTGAGATGAGGAAGATTTGCCAATTCGTTCAGTCGTTCTGAAACTTTTGTGAGTTCGTTGGCAACCAATCCGTCAAACTGATCAAACACCCGAAAGGCAGAATTTGCATCTTCAGGACTCACTTTCCCCTCGATTTTTGCCCATTTGAGAAACTTGCGTAAATCCGCAGATTGAGAACGTGGATTATATCGACGAGATATAGTTTCCCTTGCTTCTATAAGACAGATTGCAGGGACGTACAACCCAAACTCACCAGCCTGAGCGCGTGTGAGCAACTCGATAGCTTGTGGATTTTGTAAATGGGCTGGAGCTATAACATCCACAACCCAATTTGTTTCAACTAATACTGCTTCTGGTTTCACTTGATAGCCTTACTGTGCTTCGACCGAAATCCAGCAGCCATCACTTCACCCCATTGCAGAAGGTTGATTGCACCACTTAATAATGTTTTTAAATCACTTGGAAGCTTATCTACATTAGATCTTAGTTTCAAATTTTCAAGCCAATTTTGAACCTGTGATTCAAATTCTATAGCCCCTCCGTCTTGCCACTGACCATCCGCAGAAGGGAGCAAAGACACTGGAAGTTTTGCTTCACCTACGATATAAATTGAAGCGCCGTTATATTCTTCTAAAGTGTCTCGCAGGAGAATAACACGATCGCCAGCCACAAGCAGCCCAAGGGAGCAGTCAAAAGAGACCATCGATCGCTTGAGAGATTCGATCGTACGATTTACAGAATCTCTTGTGCCTTTAAGCTTCACTTCTACGAGCATTAAGTATTCGCCGTCAGGGCTTTTGACAAATATATCTGGTTGGAGTGTTTGCATAATTGAGTTATATTGCATACTGAAACAATTATTACATACCGCATATCTGTTTAAAATTTCATACAAAATTTTGGAAATTATTCTAGGATAAATAAGTTTTTTTGTGGCGCGGCGGTGCCGCGCCACAAAAACAGGGTCTTTATTAAATATCGGAATCCGAAGGTGGTCATTAGTTATTTACCAAAACAAAGCAATTTTTCGTTACTTAAATAACCAGCCATCGCATCCATGCCAAACAAACAAA
>JANNDZ010000012.1:0-3140 GCA_031378395.1 Pseudanabaena sp. OTE_75_metabat_487_sub | reverse complement strand
TCAGAAATTTCCGTTGTGCTTTGCTTGCTACCTTCGGTATTATGTCTGTAATGCTATTCATTTGGTGTTTTGATTCAACACTTGCACCTTATACGATGAATAGCTTTTTTTCTCGTTTTTCAAAACTGTCCGAAGTATTGTAATGAGAATTGCTGAAAAACCCTTATAGGGTTTATTCACAGAAGTGTTGTCATACTTTTGTAAATTGGTATAAAGGAAAAAGCCTTGCGCAGCAAGGCTTTTTCCTTTATTTAGCAACTACGCGGATTACTTTTTCCGATCGCACTAAATCACTTTCACCTGCAAAAATCGAACGTCCTTGACTATTGGGCGATTCTAAAGGAATCGCACCCAAAGGCATTTGTACCGTTCTTAAACCAATGTCGCCTTCTTGACCGATCAAGAAAGTGACTGGTAAATCTAGACGCGGCTTCGCGATCGCAGTCATGCTGACTAATTTATCGGCTCGTGATTGGAACTTGAAACATTGCGAACCGATCGCACCTCTGACCGCAGATCGAATATTTGCAGCGGCTATCCGTTTAGCGAAACCTTCGGCGGTAATTAAAATCAATTCTGAATTTGGATTAGCTTGCAAATCCAGAACCGATACCGCAATTTGAGTTTCTGAGCTTCCTAAACGTAAAGCAATATTTCCTGCGGCCGATCGCCCCACAGTAGGAATTTGGGTTTCATCAGCTTTGAGTCGCAAAATTCGACCTGCGGAGGTCGCAATCGCGAGGTCTTGCTCTAAACCGACAATAATATCTGCCCAGAAAAGTGAGTCATCATCTTTGAATTTAGCGGCAATTAATCCCCTTGCAGTCATGTAGGCAAATTCTGAAAGTGGCGATCGCTTGATTTTGCCTTGAGTAGAAAGTAGGACTAGACCTTCCGTCGATTCGGCATTCTTTTCCCATACAAACTGTGACACGATGCGATCGGTGTTTTCGGGCAATAGTGTAATTAAAGGAGTAGCACGTCCTTTACCTTTGACAATTGGTACATTCGCAAGGGATAGAGGGAAGACTCTGCCTGAGCTAGTCATAACAACCATTTCGAGATCGCTACGGGTGTCATAGGATGCGATCGTGACATCATCTCCTAAATCCGCAGATTGTGAAGCTCTAGAATTACTCTCAAAGCCTTTTATGTAGCCCTTATGAGTGATCTGAACGGTTATATCCTGTGGCTCTGCAATGGGAATGTTTAACTCAGTCGTCAGCGAGATGAGAGGGACTTCTACAAGTTGAGGTCGCTTATTAGGCGTTGCTTTAGTGGATTTGCGATCGCTTGTCTTCTCAGTAGTTTTCTCAGTAATTTCCTCAGTTACGTTCCCAGTCTCAAGGATTTGCTGAATCTGGAGATCGCCTTCAGTCTTTTTGGATTTAGCTCTTTTCGAGGTTTCTTTTGGCGGTTCTGGATCGTCACTTGGCGAAACATTGATAGCCTGTTGAGTTTCCAGTAACTCCCAAGCGAGACGAGTGCGTCGCTGATCGCTATGTCTTTTTTTATGATCGCGCAATTCTTTTTTTAGATATTTCATCAACTCACGGCGATCGCCTAACAATCTCTCTAATCGAGCAACTTGTTGCTGCAAAGTTTCTAATTCTTCACGGATCTTTTGTTGCTCAATGGCAGTGATTCGACGCAAAGGCATGGAGAGAATAGCTTCAGCTTGGGTTTCTGATAGTGCAAATTCTGTTTGTAGATCAGTTTTAGCAAGGGCGCTATTATTAGCAAATCGTAAAATCCTGATTAGGCGATCAATATCTTGAAGAACTATCACTAATCCTTCTAATAAATGCGATTTCTCTTCCGCCTTCTTCAGTTCATAACGGAAGCGCTTAGCAAGGGTTTCTTCCCGAAAAGACAGAAATTCTTGGAGCAGTTCTCGCAGGCACATCTGCTTTGGTAGCGAACCTTTAAGCGCTAAGAGAATTACGCCAAAATTTGATTGCAGAGCAGTTTGACGATATAGCTGCTCGATAATTACTTCAGGTGAAACATCTTTTTTTAGTTCAATGACAACTCGCATTCCTGCGCGATCGCTTTCATCGCGAATATCAGAAATTCCATTGATTTTTTCATTGTTGACCAATTCGGCAATTTTCTCGATCCATGCCGATTTATTTACTTGGTAAGGCAATTCAGTAATAATAATCGCCAGTTTTTGACGTTTGCCTGTACCTTTACCGCCAAATTGCTCAACGGCTGCCACACCGCGAATTGTGACGCTACCACGCCCAGTTAAGTATGCCTCACGCACGCCTTCCTGATTCATGATAATTCCGCCTGTGGGGAAATCTGGTGCGGGGATTAAGCTCAATAGATGTTCGTCAGATAAATTAGGATTATCAATTAAGGCGATCGCGCCATCGACCACTTCGCTCAAATTATGCGGCGGAATATTGGTCGCCATACCTACAGCGATACCCGTAGAGCCATTGAGCAATAGCATCGGCAACTGGGCAGGTAAAACCGCTGGTTCCTGCTCCGAGCCATCAAAGTTATCGACAAAATCAACAACATCTTCTTCGATTTCGCTCAGCAACGCCTCATTGCCGATCGCCGCCAATCGACATTCGGTATAACGCATGGCTGCCGCAGGGTCATTATCCACGGAACCGAAGTTACCATGTCCTGCCAGTAGTGGATATCGACTGGAAAAGTCTTGTACCAAGCGCACTAAGGCATCGTAAACCGACTGATCGCCGTGAGGGTGATATTTGCCCAATACGTCCCCAACAACACGAGCGCACTTACGAAAAGGTCGCTCTGGAACAAGTCCAAGCTCATGCATGGCATAAATAATCCTGCGATGCACAGGTTTAAGCCCATCACGGGCATCAGGTAAAGCGCGACCAACAATGACGCTCATTGCATACTCTAGGTACGATCGCTGCATTTCTGTATGCAATGAGGTCGGTATAATATTTCCCCCGTTAGACTCCAAACCGAAATCTAACTGTTGCTGCCCTTGCTTTGCCATAAAATCTACGAACGCTGTACAAGATAATCACGATACTTGAAAACAATGTAACAGCAAAACCAAGTCGTGTAGTGAATTTATACCAAAGCTATAGCTGTAGTCACTCTATTTAAGACATAAAACCCAAAGAAGAGTTGCGGCGCAAAGC
>JANNDZ010000072.1:0-3940 GCA_031378395.1 Pseudanabaena sp. OTE_75_metabat_487_sub | reverse complement strand
GAGTCGATTGCTAAGTCAAAGGGTTGAATCGTTTGGGTAATTACCAATTGCTGTGCAGCGACTTCTCGATCGCTAGTTGGCAGATGTTGCAGCTCAACAACTGATAGTGCCCAAGTAATTTCGGTGTGAATGATTTGGGTTGGTTCGCCATCAACGGTGATGAAGTTAGTGCGTAAGGCTTCATGACGATCGATAATTGCTTGTAAGCTTTGCTCTAAGGCGGCAACATTGAGAGTGCCTTTGAGCCGCAAAGCCATAGGAATATTGTATAAGGCACTATTGGGGTCTAACTGGTCTAAAAACCATAACCGCTGTTGTGCAAATGATAGTGGTAATTCAACCTGATTATTTTGCATTTCTTTTTCTGGGTAAAATCGGTGTTACTGTGAGTTTTAAATTTTGTTGTTGTAAATCCTGAATCGATTTTGCTAATTCGGCTACTGTTGCTGCGGCAAATAAGCTCCGCAATGGTACTTCTACTTGGAAGTCGGAGCGGATGCGGGAAAATAGTTGGGTTGCCAGGAGCGAGTGTCCCCCTAGTTCAAAGAAGTTGTCATGAATGCCGACTTGCTCTACTTTGAGCACTTGTGCCCAAATTTGCACCAGCATTGCTTCGATGGGGGTGCCTGGGGCGACATATTTGTCTAAGTGTTCGGGTTGTGAATCCGGTGCGGGCAAAGCGCGGCGGTCGATTTTGCCGCTGGGAGTCAGCGGTAAGGACTCCAAAATGACGATCGCATTTGGCACCATATAGTCTGGTAGCTTTTCCTTCAGGAATTGCCGCAGTTCTCCCACTTGAGCAGATTGTGCTGTCTGGGGGATTGCGTAAGCCACGAGCCGTTTGTCGCCCGATTCATCCTCCCGAACTACCACCACGCTCTCCCTGACGGCTGGATGTTGCGCCAGTGCTGCTTCAATTTCGCCCAACTCAATCCGGAAGCCCCGAATCTTCACTTGCTCATCAATTCGCCCTAAATACTCCAACTCCCCATTCGGCAAATAACGCGCCAGATCGCCAGACTTATATAGCCGCCCCTCACTCCGGCTCCCCTCCAAGGAGGGGCTGGGGGTGGGTAAAAAGCTACGAGTGTAAAATGGGTTAGCGATAAACCTTCCTGCCGTAAGTTCCGGACGATGGAGATAGCCACAAGTCACCCCAGCCCCACCGATATACATCTCTCCTGGCACCCCAATCGGCACTGGCTGTAAATGCGAGTCGAGCAGATACACCTGTAAGTCGGGAATTGGACGACCAATTACATTTGCCGTGCCATCCAAATCGCCTTTACTCAATGGTCGATAAGTGACATGAACAGTGGTTTCCGTAATCCCATACATATTCACTAACTGCGGCGATTCGTCCCCATGTCGATCGAACCAAGGCTGTAAACTCGTCAGTTCCAATGCTTCTCCACCGAATATCACCAGCCGTAACTTCAATTCCTCAGCAGTTCCTTGAGACTGTTCTGCTTGAATTAACTGGCGGAAAGCTGAAGGCGTTTGATTGAGAATTGTTACTTGCTCTTGACACAATAACTTATAGAAAGATTCTGGCGATCGCGTCACCAAGTACGGCACTACCACCAATCGCCCTCCATACAGCAACGCCCCCCAAATTTCCCACACCGAGAAATCGAAAGCGTAAGAGTGAAATAGTGTCCACACATCTCGATCATCAAAATGATACCAATCCTCTGTAGCGGCAAACAGCCGCACCACATTGGCATGGTTGACTAAAACACCTTTGGGCTGACCTGTCGAACCAGAAGTGTAGATGACGTATGCGAGGTTACTCGCTGTTGCCACGTTCAGCGGATTTGACTCATTGTTGTGAGCAATTTCTGCCCAGTCAGTGTCCAAGCAAACGACACGCGCCTGATGCTGGGGTAATTTCTCCACCAGATGCTGTTGACTCAGCAGCACGGAAACTTGAGCATCTGCTAACATAAACCGCAACCGCGCCGAGGGATACTCAGGATCGAGCGGCACATAAGCCCCACCCGCCTTGAGAATAGCCAGTATTCCCACGATCGTTTCCAGCGAACGCTCCACACAAATCCCCACCAGCACATCTGGTTTCACACCCAAGGAACGCAAGTAATGCGCCAATTGATTAGCACGACTATTCAACTCAGAATAGGTTAATTGCTGATGTTCAAACACTACCGCCACCGCATCCGGAGTCCGCGCCACCTGCTCCTCAAATAAGTGATGGATACACCGATCCTGGGGATAATCTACCTGTGTATCATTCCACTCCACTAATAACTGCTGTTGCTCAACTGCGGTAAGTATTGGCAATTGGGAAATCTGCTGACTCGGATTAGCGACAATCCCCTCCAGCAGTGTCACAAAATGACCCAGCATCCGACTAATTGTCCCATCGTCAAAGCGACTAGGATCGTAGCTCATCTTCACCAACAATTGCTCTCTAGGGACAGCGACAACTGTGAGCGGATAATTTGTTTGTTCAATGCCCCGAAGATTAGAAAACGAGAAACTCCCATTGTCTTGTAGACTAGTCGGATCCACTGGATAATTCTCAAACACAACAATGCTCTCAAACAAAGACGTGCCTCTGGGCACATCACTAAGACCCTGAATCTCTACCAATGAGCTATAGGAAAACTGCTCAGACTCAACTTGTTGTGCCTGTAAATCCTTCAACAAACCTAGCAGTTCCGTCTCCGCTGAAATTTGGACTCGCACTGGCAGAGTGTTGATAAATAATCCCACCATTGACTCGACACCGACCAGCTCCGGCGGACGACCGGAGACCGTAGCACCAAACACGATATCTGATTCACCACTGTAGCGAGACAGCAACAATCCCCAGGTTGCCTGCACCAGACTATTGAGCGTTAATTGATGCTGTCGGGCAAAAGACTGGATTGCCGCTGTTGCTGGCACTGTCAACTTGATTTCCTGTTTGCGATAAATTGAATGCTGCTGCTCGTTGTTTGACAATGGTTTAGCCACCGTCAACGGAGTAGGTGCGGTAAAACCTTGGAGTTTTTGACTCCAAAATTCTTCAGCTAGCTCTCGATCTTGTTGCTGGAGCCAAGCAATATAGTTGCGATAGTTGACAGTTGGTTCGTAACGTAAACTTTCTCCCTGAGCACAGACTTGATAAAAATCCAACAAGTCTTTGAAAACCACTGGCAAGGACCAGCCATCAAGTAATAAATGATGGAAACTCCACACAAATTGATAACTATCATCAGTCAATTGGAGCAGATGTAAACGCATCAATGGAACTTGAGATAATTGCCAGCCCTGTTGTCGATCACCAGCCAAAAGTATCTCTAATTGCTGTTGCTGTTCTAGTACAGATAACTCTCGCCAGTCATCAGTTGCAACGCTAATATTTGCCTGTCGATACACAACTTGAAGTGGCTGGTTCAAAGACTCCCAAATGAAAGCAGTACGGAAGATGGAATACCGAGTTACGATCTGCTGCCAAGCTTGCTCGAAGGCTAACACATCGATATTTCCCGTCAAACTACAAATCGTCTGTTCAAAATATACACCTGATTCTGGAGCATACAAACTTTCAAACAGCATCCCCTGTTGCAGGGGAGAGAGTGGATATATATCTTCAATATTTTGCCAGTTAGTTTGACCTAGTTCTGGTTTTAATAGACTTGTCAACACTCGATCGAGTTCTAGCTGGTTAAGATCGGTTAACGGGAAATCTGAAGGTGTATAACCTCCCGTTTCCGGCACCAAACAATGAGCAATAATTTCTCGCAAAGTTTTGACAAATTCTGCGGCGATATTTTCAATAGTTTCACGGTGATGAATATTGCTACTGTACGCCCAATCTATTTGCAGTTTTTCGTTCTTAACAATGCTGTTAATATCTAACAGATTAGGACGCTGACCTTGGAGACTGCGATCGATTCCGCTAGACTCTGGAGCCAATTGCATCAGCGAAGAT
>JANNDZ010000041.1:0-2104 GCA_031378395.1 Pseudanabaena sp. OTE_75_metabat_487_sub | reverse complement strand
GAGCATTGGAGCCAATCAGTACGATACAATCGCTCTGTTTGAGATCAGCGAGGCTAACCATCGATGTACCCGATCCAAACATTTGCTTTAATCCAACAGTCGAAGGCGCATGGCAGAGATCAGAACAGTCAGCAAGGTTATTCGATCCAAGCGATCGCATTAGCAATTGCAACAAATATGCGGCTTCATTCGATGAGCGTCCAGAACTATAGGAAGCAAGACGTTGAGGAGCTTTCTGAAAGGCTTTAGTGACAATTTCGTAGACTTCTGACCATGTGATGCGTTCGTAGCGATCGCTATTGGCGCGTTTAATGACTGGGAAACTCAAACGCCCTAGGCGATCGGCTGCTAATGAGCTTAATTTTTGCAATTCTGAAATTGTGTGATTCTCAAAGAAATGATTGGGAATTGGTTCCATTAATTCCGATGCGATCGCTTCCACACTTTTGGCACAGCGCTGCAAATTCTCTTCATCCTCATTCTGAAATCCACCTTTTTGTCCGCCTGTTCCCCATGCACAAGATAGACAAGCACTCTTGTGCAATAGCGTTTTCCAAAGTAATCCACCCTTAAGATCCAGTGTTTTCTCTGCCCAATAACCTATAACGGGCAAGCCGCCACCCATTTCTGGTTTTGCAGATGCGATCGGTGTTTCCGAAGGAGTTAATTCAGCCATGTTTTTGTAAAAAAGCTGTAGCTCAGACAAATATCTTGACAAAAATCTTACACGATATCTTTAGGGTTCATAGGTATTAAGAGATTTAGAGCATTTTTATTCTATATTCGCGAATTGAGAATATGCAAACTCTAGCACAAACCACATCTCCAGATAAGTATCAGTCCCTTGTGTATTCTCTGAAACACAGCTCATCCTGAACGCTTCAGCGTTACAGCAAAAGTACTGCCCTTACCTACTTGGCTAATTACGTGAATACTGCCTTCCATTTTCTGTACCAATTCATTCGCGATCGCAAGTCCCAGTCCCGTACCCAAAATATCACCATCAGCCTGTCTACCGCGAAAATTGCGTTCAAATAGGCGAGGTAGATCAGCATCAGGAATTCCCACACCAGTATCTTGAACATAGATATAAACCGTGTCTGGCTTCACATCTGCACCTAATAGAACGTATCCATTTTCAGGTGTGTACTTGAGTGCGTTCTCCACCAAATTACCGATCGTTTCTCTTAGTCCTGATTCATTTCCCAAAACTATGGGCAAATGGGAAGGAATATTGGATAAAAACTGAATATTGCGATCTTGCGCGATCGCACTGGCAAAATTAGCGATCGCCTCCAAAATTCCACTCAAATCTATAGGAGCGAGATCTAGGGTTGCCGCAGGTAATAAAGCTTTTTCATGTTCTGCTTGTGGCAATAGAAGTGGTGCAGGACGATCAGCTTCGCTGAGGAGATCCTGAATATGCTGAGTTTCGCGCAAAATACCTGTTACAAATTTTTGATTAGGGTCTGACTCAACGATTCGTTTTGATAGCAGTTGAGCAAAGGTACGAATTGCGGTGAGCGGGTTGCGAAGTTGATGTAATAGTGAAGCAAAAAAATTGCTTTGCTCTTCGTAGTTGCGCTGTTGGTTAGCAACTAACCATTGATTGCGGCGATCGAGAGCGCAGGCGATCGCTAAAGTATTGGCAATTTGTTGAATTTGCGATTGTTCATATTCCTGCCAGTCGCGATCGTCCCGCCCCGTCATCAGAAAACCTAAAATTGCCTCTTCATACATCAAGGGCAGCACAAAGCGGCGTTGTCTGACTAGCCCACTATTTCCCATTGCCAGCATAGGTAAAGTCTCAGAAAAAGTTTCTGGCAATGCCATCAACCCATTTTCAGGAAACACGGCTACCTCAATTAGGTTTGGAGGCATCCCGTCAGCAACATTTTCGGTGATATAGATAGCGCTAGCGACTGCACCCAAACTTTGGGTCAGTAAGATAATTTGCGATCGGGCTAGGGCTACTAAGTCGGGGCTGGCGGCAAGCATGAAAGGAAATTTATAATTGAGGAGCGTAAATCTTAGTATATAGCGATCTCCAACGCTGAGAAGCGAGGGGAAATTTTATGTGACTCTGCTTTTCTGGAAATGCTAA
>JANNDZ010000936.1:0-4331 GCA_031378395.1 Pseudanabaena sp. OTE_75_metabat_487_sub | reverse complement strand
ACCAGCCAATCTTCTGATCTGATTTTATTAGGCAAATTGGAAGATTTAAATTGGTTGGAAGCCTGTCGCCGTTGCCTCAAGCAATGGCAGAATTTACCGATCATTCTCCTAGTTGAACAGCTAGAAATTAGTGATTTCTTTCGGAATTGGGCGATCGCTCGTGGAGTGCATGATGTAATCAGTGTTCATCCTCAAAACGTGCATCAATTTCAGAAAGCCTTAATTCGCAACTCTCTCCAAATTGCAATTCAAGATACTCGCCAAAATGAAGATTTTGCTTCCAAAGCAGATGCAGAAAATCCTGACACCTTAACTTGGGAGGCAACTTTAGTCGCTCTAAACCGCTTGACCAAGTACAGTTCCAGTTATTTAGGCCCATTGGCGATCGCTAACTACTGGAAAAAAAGCCATGCTAGTTTGGTCACACTCCACCCATCTCTGGAATATTGGAAAATTGACTATCAAGGGCAAATCAGTTGTCCTTTTATCTCTGAGCAGATTGATCCCCTAACTTCTGAGCAGTTACAGGATCTGCAAACATGGGTAAGAGCTTTCTTGAAAGAATGTGAGCGAGTCATTGTGGACTTCTCGCAGATACTGCTATCTAAGTCTCTATCTGCCGATGTTTCCAAGCTAATTTCCTCTGTCGAATGAGATTGCAGTGAAACAAATAAAATTACAGCCTTTAAATCAAGATGTGGAGGTTTCAACCGACAGTACTTTACTCAGTGTCTTGCTGAAGCAGGAGATGAATGTACTTCAAGCCTGCGGAGGTCAGGGGCGATGCGCAACTTGTCATGTGTATGTTCAAACTGGTGAAGAAGCTCTAAGTCCCAAAAGTGAACAGGAAATATTAACCCTTGGCTTTATCGCTTCATCTCAAGCTAATTCTCGCTTGGCTTGTCAGGCAAAGATTTGGAAAGATGGCTTAGTGATTGAAGTGCCTCAAGGTATGTATATCGGTTCAATTGGGGAATTAAAGACGCTGATCGGAAAACGTGCCCAACAAAATCTGATCCATCCGCTAACTGGTGAAGTTTTAGTTGAAGAGGGCAAGCTGATTTTGAGATCAGCCTTAGAAAAAATGGCTGAGATTGATTCCTCCTTCAGTACTGATTTAAGTCAAATTTTATTGCCAACTGAGAACTCCATTGTTTCAGAAAGATAGCCCTAGTAGAATCTTCTAAAAAACCTGAAACTTAGCGATCGCAAATTAATATCTACATCAATCAAATCGGATCAATCTGAGGATTGCAAATGACCAAATCAACCTTTCGAGCCAATGAAGAAGCAATTCTTCCATTAACACCTTTATCTCAAGTTTGTCATTATAGTCGCAATACGTTTTTTAAATTTGATCAACCTAAAGGTCAAATTAGGGACTGGAACCAACGTCAATATATATTGGCTAGTGATGATTTTATTGTGTCACTGCTTAAAGGACTGGACCATGAAGTCGGTGAAGCATCTGGCTGGCTGATGTATTTAATTGGCAAAGATTGGGGAACTGAGGATGCCAAAAATTTTAAAATCTGGTTTGAGAGAGATTATCAGCTCAATATCAGCAAATCCAACCTTAGCTTTGCCTTAGAAACTTGGTGGTGGCCATTGACAGCACAGGGATGGGGGAAATGGAATGTCGATCTCAGTTCAATTCGTGAAGGCTTTATTTTTATTGATCTATTTGATTCGGCGGTAGCAAAGTCAATGGGGAATATCGGTAAGCCTGTATGCTTTCTCTATGCAGGATTATTAGCAGGTTTCTTTTCGGTGATGCTAAATCGGGGCTTGAGTAGTACCGAAATCCAATGCTATTCGATGGGTAACAATTTCTGTCGTTTTTTGATTGGTTCAGAGACTCGGATTAAAGCGGCTGAATTTTGGCTAAGCTCTGGAGCTAGTGCTCAAGAAATTGAAAAAAGGCTGTTAGATCAAGAAGTTGCTAATGCTACTGGGCTAACGCAGTCAATGGATACAGGAGGGATTTAAGTTGAAAAAAAGAAGTAAACAACGAGATCATTTTTTAAAAAATTGGCTACATTGGCTCAAAAGACTGTGGAAATCGCTGATTAAATCGTTGAGAATATTTTTCACAGCAGATTTGGACGAAGAATCGCCTAATCGATCGCAACGCTATGACGCACTCAATGATCAATTGCATCAGGAAAGTAAGTCACCGATCATGAATTCGCGTCCAACATCTTTTTTACTAGGTTTAGAAAATATTGACAATTTAGAATTTTTAACAACCAAAGAGTTGATTGAGCAAATCGAATGGAATGCAGAGAGTCAGGAAATTTTGACAGCGAAGGAAGAAGACCTTACCTTGCTGGAGGATCTGCTCGTTAATTTTCCTGAAACCTAATCCCAGACTCACAGATTTCCAAAGGATATCTCTTTCTAAAAACATCATTTAATCCAAACTTTAAAAATATGCTGACTCTATTAGAAAATGTTTTAGACCGTGCCGACGGCTCCTACATTAAACCTGAAGATTTACTAACCTTAGATCGTTCGATCTCTTCTTGGCAAAAACGCCGTCAAACCTATGACTTGATTCAGTCCAAGGAAAATATCATTCTTGAACAGGTGATGCAACAGATTCAAGTTACTGCGCCGAATATGGCGATTAAGATGACTCCTGATGGCGTGAATAAATGTAGTCGAGATATGGCTCTAGTCCTACGCTATTGCGCGACAGCGATGTTGTTGCAAGATGAAGAACTGCTCAAGGATCGCTTGTTGTATTGGATGCAAAACATCATGGTAGCTTTGCAAAAGCAAAGACTCAACAATCTCCTCTATCAGACTTTGCAGAAATCTGTTCAGGAAAATCTTCCACGTGAAAATGCAAATTTGCTTTTGCCTTATCTTGCGATCGCACACCAATGGTTAAGCCAATGATTCCTAATTCAATTCCTAGCAATTACTTTTCGCCTCGTTTCTACGTCAAGGCTGATCCTGCAACAGGTTTACTTTCGACGCGACAAGGCGAACGTCTTGTAGCCGTGCCAGATTTTTTATTGCGAAGTATCCATCGAGCACTCCAGTCTGAAGCTGGACAGGCAGGAGCCTTAGCACTCTATACCTTTGGCTTTGGCTGGGGCGGTTCCTTTTATGATCACATTCGCAGTGAAATCGAGTCCTATAAGGGCGCAACAATCATGGCAACTAATGCGGTGGAATTTTTCTCTACGATGCGTCAACTCTGGACTGTGCATGGCATGGGGACGATAACTCTTGACTTTAGCTATCGTCAGGATGGGTTGATTGTGGTAACTACAGAAAATTCTATTTTGACAACGGGTAGCGAAATTGGCTTACAGTCAGGAAATTTGCCTTGGCATCAGTTACAAGCAGGATTTATTGCCGCATGGTTTTCGCGCTGGGCAGGCAAGGATATTCGAGCCTGTGCTACTGACTGGTCATCTCAAGATGGTGATTCTGTGGGTGATGCTTCTAATCAGGATAGCTACACGCGCTTTCTGGTTGGGGTAACTAGCAAAGTTCAACTGATAGAACCTTTGGTAAAACAAGGATTGAGGACTACAGAAATCTTGAAAAAGCTAACAACTAAGGCATAGACATGTGCGGTGCAAAGCGCCGCCTAGAGTATTCACCTTCGTTGCGAAAATAAGATCCAAAGATGTTGCGGTGGGCTACGCCCACCGCGACATCTTTGGATCTTATATGGATCATTTTTTCCTTGGATTTCCCTAAGCCGAGATACTTATTGATTCTTGCTGTTAATGCGATTAATCGCTTGAAACATTTGGCTATCAGAAACTATTTGCTGTCGCTGATTTAACTTGAATTTTTCAACGCGATCGCCCATAGTTTTCTCGGTCACAACGCCCTCTTCTTCTGAAACCTGCCAATTGAAGAGACGATCTAACCCTTCCAAAGGGGCAAATGAAACGGCTCTATCTGTAAATCGCAACAACTGCATACTGCCACCACCAACAGCGGGAGCATTGCTCTGCTGCATTTCCAGTAGCATCTGATGCGCTGGAGATAAAGCATTGGGAGAACCATTGCCAATTGTCACTTGGGCTGTTAGAGAGTCTGTATTTAAGGAAAATACAGTACTCGCGATCGCCAATAATCCTAAAATCTTGAATGAAGCCATTTACTGCCCCTGAAATTTAACATGGTGAACTGCAACATGTAATATTTCCTCGCCCCTATAAAACCTACCATTTTTATTGTTTCACTCTAGCTAAATGTCAGAAAGTTAACATAAAAGCCAAAAAGTGTGAGGCGGTGGTTTGCACCGCCACACACGTTTTGGGTTGACTTCCAAAGATAAGAGGTGGTGTTTTGCACCACCG
>JANNDZ010000857.1:0-5286 GCA_031378395.1 Pseudanabaena sp. OTE_75_metabat_487_sub | reverse complement strand
GGAGGTGCAAAGCACCTCCTCCTCTTTTTGGGTTTATAAAAAACTTGGTTGATTTTGCTCAACAGAATCTGGACATTGATCTCTTAGTCCTAGAGCATCGATATATTTGGGAATAGCTTGATCAATTGTGTAGTGGCGCTCTAGTAATTTGCGAGCATTCTTGCCGAGCTTTTCTTGTATGTGCGGATTATCTGCTAACCAGCAAATATAGTCTGCTAATTCCTTTGCATCACCATTCTCAAAACAATTACCACAATTACCCTCATGCACAATTTCTCGCAGATAATTATCCTTGGGGCAAATCACTGCCACTGGTTTTGCGGCGGCTAAAATGCCGTAAATTTTTGATGGGGCGATCGTATCACCAACGTTCGGCAAAATACTCACTAACGAGAGATCACAGGCAGTCAATGAATATGGCAAAACTTCTCGATCTTGGTAAGGCAATTGCAACGCGTTGGGTAATTGCCCTGAAGTGATCGCTTGTTTAATAACCTGTGAACCTACGCCGTTACCAATAAATACAAATTTGATGTCAGTGCGGCTAATTAGTAATTGGGCACAGTTGAGTAGAGTTTGACTGTCATGGCAACGACCCAAATTACCTGAATACATTACAACAAAGCAATCAGTTAACCCATATAGTTTGGCAAACCAATTTTCTGATTTAGCGATTGGGATAATAAATTTCGGGTCAGCCCAGCTATGAATAACATGAATCTTGTCCGCGAGATTTTTATGTTTTTCAATCAATAGCTGCTTCATTGGCTCACTGAGAACAATCAAGGATGCTGATCTATCCCAAACCTTACGGTTTACAAATTCCCAAAATTTGACAATCCAATGATCGAGAGCAACTACTTTTAGGCGCACAGCCACTTCAGGATAAATGTCATAAACGATGCAGCTATAGGTATGACCAAAAAATTTATTGTAAAACCATCCAATTAATCCCAAAAATGGTGGCGCAGAAGTTAATACTAAATGAGAGCCACGGATATCTTTACTCAGACACTTAACTACACATCGCGCTATAAATAAGACACTGCCAAAAACTTTGTTGCGAATGCGTTTAGACATCAGATGAATGGAGCCAGTGCGCCGCACAAATACCCCGTTATCATGCTCTTCATGCTTTACGTCTGTCTGTCTAAACGCATATCCCGGCATCCCAGTAAACACACTTACTTCAAATCCTTTTTGCGCTAGAGACCCTGCTAAGTCATATATAAATTGACCAGTTGCTGCATAGTCTGGTGGATAAAATTGAGTAATGATACTTATGCTGGTTTTGCCCTGTTTTTTGTCCGCCATCATCTCACTCGTTAGTCTTTTCTAGTCTTCAACTGCTACAACTAGCCACGCATCAGGCTATATGTAGCAATTTTTATTTGCCAAGGCGATCGCTTGCATCAATTAACGCGCTCCGAATACCAACTTCAGTCATGGAGTGCCCAGCATCAGGCACGACAATAAACTCAGCTTCTGGAAAAGCTTGATGCAGTTCCCAAGCCGTAAACATCGGACAGACAACATCGTAACGACCTTGGACAATAGTTGTGGGAATATGCCGAATGCGATCAATATTTTCTAAGAGCTGCATTTCTGACATAAAAAATCCTTTGTTAATGAAGTAGTGACATTCGAGCCTCGCAAAGGCCTCAGCAAAATCTTCTGTCCCAAAGCGAGCTATTAGGTCTAGGTCTGGAATGAGCTTACTGGTGCTGGCTTCCCAAATTGACCAAGTGCGGGCTGCCTGCGATCGCAAATGTTGATCATCACTAATGAGGCGAAGATAGTAGGCGGCGATCATATCGTGACGTTCAGCCGTAGGAATTAGTTCAACGTATTGTTCCCAAGCTTCAGGAAAAAAATAACCTGCACCCTCTTGATAAAACCACGCTAGTTCTTTACGACGCAGCATAAAAATACCTCGCAAAATTAGGGCTTGGCAATATTCAGGATGATTTTGACTATAGGCAAGCGCGAGTGTACTGCCCCAACTGCCCCCAGATACGACCCAATCATTAATATTGAGATGTTTACGCAAAGTTTCAATATCTTCGACTAAATGCCATGTGGTGTTCTCGGAGAGTTCAGCATGAGGTGTGCTTTTGCCACAGCCTCGCTGATCAAACTGGACAATCCGCCACAAGTCAGGGTCAAAATATTGGCGATAAATTGGTTGGCTTCCTCCCCCTGGTCCTCCATGCAGAATGACTACAGGCTTACCTTGAGGATTTCCCGACTCTTCAAAATAAATGGTATGTAAATTGGATACCTTGAGCAGTCCCTGTCTATATGGCTCGATCGCTGGATATAGTTCGCGCATAAAACTTTTTTGAGTTGTGGAGATGCATAATACACCTAAAAAAGAGAAGCAGCGCTTCGCACTGCTTCTCTTTTTTAGGTTATAAATGACTTTCAGTTTGCAACATGCGTTTATAGGCAAGCCAGCCAGCGGCGATCGCCACAACAAAAAAGCCAACTAAAAAACGAAGATGGATCACCATATCTGGATTTGAAAGGGTTTTGCTATCAGTTGAGAGGGCTGTAAATGCCTCGCTCATATGATAAACAGGATTAAATTGGGTAATCAAAAGTAGATCTTTTGATAAAAATGTAGTGGGAAAAAATGCCCCACCTAAAATTAGGAGTGGTACGCCCACCCCAGCAACCAAAGAATTGACATCTTCGACCTTACGTGCAAATTTTGTCGCTAGCACAAATCCAATGCCCACATATGAGCCAATGCTTGCCAAAATCACAAAAATCCCTAAAGCGATCGAGCCGCTAAAACGTACTTCCCAAAACGCAGCAACTGTATAAATGATTAAGGTTTGTCCAATACCGATCGCTGCATAGGCAAAGAAAATACCGAGAAAGTACGAAATTCCATTAATCGGCGAAATTAATAAACGATTAATTGTCAGGCTTTCTCGCTCTGAGACAATTGTAGACATTGTGCCACCAAGACAACTAAAAAATAAAGCTGAACCAATTAGTGTCGCAGGGGCAGATAGTTTAAAAGATTCAACAGTCGTAATTTTTGAGCCTTCTGCTAAGACAAAGCCATTCAGTAACAGCATTGAAATCGGAAAGATCACCCACAACAGCAAAGTCCGATATGTGCGAAATAGCTCTAATAAAATACGTCGCCCGATCGCGATCGCTTCATACCCATAGTTCATGTGAATTTTTTAGTAATTGAGTGGCTAGCTATGGTAATTATAAGTAGCGGTGGCAAGAAGCTCTGCTCTCTCTTTAGTAACGGCCAGTCAGAGATAAAAAATAACTGTGTTAAATGGCAAAAGTTTTCTTAGTAAATATCTAAAGCGCATTGTCATCATTGCTGTGGCAATTTATCTTGCCTTTAGGTTGCAACAGACTTTGCAATTATTGCTGACCAGTGTGTTTTTAGCAGGAGCGATCACACCAATAGTTGAACAACTCGCTAGTCTTCGCATTAGGTTTAATCGCTGGAAAATTGGCTTAAATCGAGTATGGGCTGTGGTGATCCTCTACCTGTTTTTATTGATAGTTATCATTTTAGCAATCACTCCAGCCCCTCAGATTATTCTGGAACTTGGACAATTTTTTATTAAACTGCCAAATTTGTTAGAGCAGATTCAATTGCCCAAAGGGGGAATGTTTAATTTTAGTCAAGACCAACTCAGTCGCATTTTGCAAACGCAGCCATTGATCGACCAAGCTCAAAATTTTGGCAAAGACATCGTTAGCCAGACTTTTGTATTTACTTTGCAAATTGTGAATGCGATCGGGGTTGGCATTTTGAGCATGTTGATTGCTGCTTATATGGTGATCCATTCTGATAGTTTGGTGCGCAGGTGTTTACGTCCTTTTTCCAGTGAGATTCGTCAACAGGTAGAAATTTTAATCCCGCCGATTACCCGATGTCTCGGAGCCTATGTGGTGGGGAGGGTTGGCACTTCCAGTTTGCTTGGTTTCTGCACATATTTGACACTCTCTATTTTTGGGATTCCCTACTCAGGAGCATTGGGGCTATTGGTCGCGATCTCCAATCTCATTCCCTATATCGGTGCACTGATAGCTCTAGGCGCGATTTTTATTGCAGCATGGGGCGTTGATTTTAACAAAGGTGCGATCGCCATATTTATTTGCTTTGCACTTCAACAGATCGAAGCTTTTATCCTTCAGCCTTGGCTAGTTGCACCTTACTTAAATCTTGATGCTTTTGAGCTTTTGCTCTCAATTATTGTCGGAGCAGAACTTTTTGGCGTAGTTGGCGCAATCATCGCTCCACCGATCGCAGGAACCAGCAGAATCCTTTTCAATCATTTTGCCGCTAGTCCCATTGACGAAGATACTAATCGAGAGCTATAAAAGGTCGCTTAGTGACCTTTTATAGCTAAACCAATTAGAGGCGGTGCAAAGCACCGCCTCTAATTGGTTTGGTTTAATGTATCTAAAATCTAAGTGGTGACCTTTTATTTCTTAGTAAACCTGAATCCATTCATGGATTTCGTAATCAGTCCAAATGCCATTCTGCCAGTAAAGATCGGCTTCAACCAACTGCCGCGCCGCCGCTATATCGGGCGCAACGTAAACTGCAAATACTTTGGTCAAATCTTGAGTTGGACCAATTGTCAGTAATCTGCCAGACTCATACATGGCTTTGATGTTATCAAGATGGACTTGGCGAAAAGGTGCACGTTTTTCTAGTACATTTTCGCAATAGCTGCCCCACACTACAAATTTTTTAAGTTCAGCGCTCAATTTTCTACCAATCCCGCATACATAAAATAATAGAGGCGTGGTTTGCACGCCTCTATTATTTTATAACCCAAAACTAGTGTGGCGGGCTTTGCCCGCCACACTAGTTTTGGGGCTGTTTAATTAATGATCCTTAGTTAAAAAACAAACGATCAACAATTAAAGCAACTGTGGTAGCAAATGCAGTCACCCCGATCGCTACAAAAATATTTTGACCTTGACTGACACTAAAACAAGCGACTGCTCCTGCTCCCAAACCTGCTGTAACTACGGCAACCACAGGATCTTTAGTTGATTTATTGTACATTTTGTAAAATACCGACTATTTAGATAAAAATTTTTGATGCTTAATGATTGCTAGCCTACAGCAGCCACTCAAGTCCGTTGATAGTTCTCAATAATTCTTCTTGCTAGCCAGCATTTTCGTAATATTCGGTTACATAGTCAATGTTGCGATCTATCTTGACAAAGCCGAAAGAGATAGGAATCATCGAACAATTCCTATCTCTTTTGAGGGTTAGGTTACTGTCT
>JANNDZ010000834.1:0-8843 GCA_031378395.1 Pseudanabaena sp. OTE_75_metabat_487_sub | reverse complement strand
CCAGTCTTCTCACTCCATTGTGTCGCTGGAAGTAGAACATGAGCAAAAGCAGAGGTTTCGATTGGGTAATATGCGTCTTGATAGACCGTAAAAGGCGATCGCTTTAAAGCAGCTTTAGTCCTCACCAGATCAGGAAAACTGACGGCGGGATTTGTCGCCGCAATCCAAAGAAAGTCAACTTCATCTGTTTCTAAGCCGCGAATTATATCCCATGCAGTGCGTCCGACTTGACTGGATATTTGACCAGCAGGCAATCCCCAAAATGTTTCTAGTTCAGCACGATGATGAGGATTAGCAACAAATCTATATCCTGGCAATAAATGTGCTAAGCCGCCCGCTTCTCTTCCTCCCATTGCATTGGGCTGACCAGTCAATGAGAAGGGGCCAGATCCAGCTTTGCCAATTTGAGCAGTAAGTAAATGCAGATTGATAATGCATTGAACTTTTGCTGTGCCTTGAGTGGATTGATTGACACCCATTGACCAAATGGATAGAACTCGTGAAGATTCTGCCCAATATTTAGCAGCTAGTTCTAGATCGTTAATATCAATTCCACAACGGCGCGATACAAATTCGGGCGTATAGAGTTGGGTGATTTCAGCAAATTCGGCAAAACCTGTGGTGTGCTGCTCAATAAATTCGCGATCGCATTTTTCCCATTTCAATAGCAAATGAGCGATGCCATTTAATAAATCAATGTCTGTTCCTGGTTGAATTGCTAAATGCAAATCTGCCACTGCTGCGGTTTGGGTGCGGCGCGGGTCAACGACAATGAGCTTAACGTGGGGATTTTTTTTGTGGTGTTTCCGAAAGCGATTGAAAATAATGGGATGGCATTCAGCCGTGTTTGTACCGATCGCAAATAGACAATCAGTAATATCTAGATCTTCATAGCAACAGGGTGGTCCGTCGGAGCCGAGACTTTTGGCATAGCCTGAGACTGCCGATGACATGCAAAGTCGCGAGTTGGCATCAAAGTTATTAGTTCCTAAACAACCTTTAAATAACTTTTGAGCAGTGTAATAATCCTCGGTTTGGAACTGCCCTGAGCCATACATGCACAGAGCATCTGCACCTTTGGTCGAGATTACCTGCTGCATCCGATTGACGATCGCATCTAGAGCTTCATCCCAACTAACTTGGCGAAATTCATCATCAAGATGATCGCGCATCATTGGATGCAGTAGTCGATCTTTTTGAATCGATTCCGCAATAGTCGCACCCTTGACACAGACCATACCTTGGCTAGAAGGATGTGCGCGATCGCCCCGCACCTTAAAGCGATCAGGAAATTTGACTGTGGGTTGATTTGTTGTTTCCACGACTTCTAAGCCGCAACCAACACCACAGTATGGACATAGGGTTTTGACGATTTGCGGTATAGATTGAGTAGAAGGGCTAGATGCAGACATAGACGGTTATTTAGCTATTGGCGAACAGCTACTTTTTTGCTGGCGAAACCTTTGACAGAGTCAAAATAGCTAGTTTCAGTGAATTTCGAGTATGGCATAGATTGTAAAGCCGCGATCGGATCGCTAGGATCAAACACAGAACCATCAGCTAAAACAATTGGCGATTTATCTTCGTCGATAATTGGAATTTCTAGTTCCTTTGCTGCTTGCTGATAGACATCAGTGGCAAGCAAGTTGTAAATCACCTCTGCGTGATTCTCAGGGAAATTAACCAATCCCCAACGAGCCATTTGGGTCAGCACCCATAGATGCTCCTTGCGTGATGGCATATTGCCCACACCAAACTGACAAAAATCTTTTTCATACTTCGCCTGCATGTTGCTGACACGATAGGGGCCAGCAAAGCCTGGGCGAATATAAACGGGATCGATATTGAGGTAATTGGGACTTGCCAAAGTCAGCACTACTTCATCACGATTTTCTAATGGTTCGCAGAACTGTGCTGCTTCCAATAAAGCTTTGACAAGTTCTAAATGCGTATTGGGATATTGCTCAGCCCAATCTTTACGAACGCCTAATACCTTCTCTGGGTGTCCACGCCAAATATCAAGATCGGTCGCCACCACAAAGCCGACGTTACTATTTACAGCCCTCACATTCCAAGGCTCGCCTACACAGTAACCAATGATATTGTTTGCCATCAGGTTAGAGACCATCTGTGGCGGTGGAATCACAATTACATCCACATCTTGATCTGGCTGAATTCCACCACTTGCTAGCCAATGCCGCAGCAGCAGATTATGCATGGAGGCATGATGAACCATGCCGATCGCAGGATTATACGCATCATTAGCAAATTTATCGATATATGCTTTGAGGGAAGCAAGATCATGCACACCTTCCTCATGGAGCTTATTACTGAGGGTAATCGCATTACCATTACGGCTGAGGGTTAAGGCGGTAACCACTGGTACAGGAATCTTATTTCCCATGCCGAGGGTAATGGCAAGGGGCATACCTGTCACCATTTGCGCCGCATCTAGACGGCCTTCGCGAATTCCTTCAGCTAGATCGTTCCAGCTATTTTCCTTGGAAAGTGTAACATCTAGACCATATTTGGCAAATAAACCTTTCTCTTGAGCGATCGCAAAGGGAGCACAATCAGTAAGAGGAATATAGCCAATTGTGAGATTGGTTTTCTCGATATTGCCCAGACTAATCGCTGCCGTACTCTTATTCTTAGCGCGTTCAATTTTGATTTGTTTCTGGCGATCAAGGAAGTTAACAACTTCGCCTCGGAGTCGATAATAATTTGGGTGATTGACTGACTCAAGCTTTTTGCGTGGATGGGGCAAATCAACGGTGAGAACCTCTCCAATTTTCGCTTCTGGTCCGTTGGTCATCATGATGATGCGATCGCTTAACAATAGAGCTTCATCGACATCATGGGTGATCATCACTGCCGAAATTTTGCTCTCGTCACAAATCTGCATTAGCTTCTCTTGCAAGCGACCTCTAGTCAATGCGTCCAACGCGCCAAAAGGTTCATCTAGCAATAAAATCTTTGGTTTAATCGACAGAGCACGAGCAATCCCCACCCGTTGCTTCATCCCACCAGAAATTTCTCTTGGGTACTTGTCTGCCGCGTGACTTAGACCAACTAAATCAATATTTTCTTGAATAATCCGACGACGCTCTTCTTTAGGTAAATCTCTTAAGACGCGATTCACTGCCAAACCAATATTCTGACGCACTGTTAACCAAGGCAATAGCGAATGGTTTTGGAACACCAACATGCGATCGGGGCCAGGCTCACTAATTTCTCTCCCTTCTAAAACAATACCGCCAGCACTAGCCTTATCTAAGCCTGACAAAATATTCAGAACCGTTGACTTACCACAGCCTGAATGTCCAATAATCGAGACGAATTCGCCTTCTTTCATCTCAAAATAGACATCTTTGACAGCAACATAGGGTTGCCCATTTTGGGTTTTAAAAACACGACTGACGTGATCGATTTCGAGGAATGCAGACATGGTGGTTTGTGGGTAAATTACGAATTACAAATTATTAATTACGAATTACGAATTACGAATTACGAATTGAGCGTTACCATTTAGCGATTCAGGAGTCATGAAAGATTAACTTGACAACTCGTAATTCGTAATTCGTAATTTATTCCGCCTCATCAGCAAGGGCAAAACGACTATAGAGAAATTCAAGAATGTAGTTGCGAAGAGTGTAATAGCGGGGATCGTCAGAGATGGCTTTACGATCGCGTGGTCGAGAGAAGGGGATGTCAATAACTTCAGCGATATTGGCTGCGGGCCCATTGCTCATAAGGACAATGCGATCAGCTAAAAATAAGGCTTCGTCGATATCATGGGTGATCATCAGCGCCGTAACTCGATTGGCTCGCCAAATAGATAGTAGTTCTTCTTGCAACTCTTCGCGTGTCATCACATCCAACGCGCCGAAGGGTTCATCAAGGATTAGGACTTCAGGACGAATTGACAATGCACGAGCGATCGATACCCTTTGACGCATCCCTCCAGAGAGTTCTTTTGGTCTTTTGTTCATTGCTTCAGTCAAGCCCACTAAGGCGAGACTATCTTTGGCAATCTTAGTCTTTTCTTCTTTAGATTTGTCGGTATATACCTGCTTTACGGCAAGATAGACATTCTCAAAAGCACTCATCCAAGGCAATAGCGAATAGTTTTGGAATACCACCATGCGATCGGGTCCTGGACGCAGAATTGGTTTTGACTTTAAGCAAATCTCTCCAGCAGTTGGTCTATTAAAACCCGCCACCATATTTAGTAATGTCGATTTACCGCAACCAGAGTGACCGATCACACAAATAAATTCGCCTTCATATACCGTTAAGTTAACGTCTTCGAGAACAGTATAAGGACCTCTAGCAGTTTGGTAAACTTTGGAAACTCCATCAATTACTAGGAAAGGGTCTTGATTTTTTTTCTGGTTGTTATCTGTAAGATCGAGGGTCTGCATATTGCTGTAACGGGTTTTAATTGATTATATTATTACGAACAAAGGGCTTAAGCCCTTTGTTCGTAATGTCTCTAGACTAAATGAATTTTACGAATCTGACTGAACGGCAAACTTACTAATGTAGTAAACAAGTTTGTCAAGCAACAGCCCAACTAAGCCGATATACAATAGCGCCAGAATCAATTCGCTCTGTTTGCCACTATTGTAGCTATCCCAAATAAAGAAGCCGATACCTCCACCTGCGGTCAACATTTCTGCCGCAACGATCGCTAACCAAGATAAACCAACAGCGATGCGTAAACCAGTGAAGATATAAGGTGCTGCTGAGGGCATCAAGATTGTGACAAAATAATCCAATTTCCCAAGGCGCAATACTCTTGATACGTTGCGATAGTCTTGAGGAACCTGCTGCACGCCCACTGCCGTATTCATTAGGATCGGCCAAATCGAGGTTACAAAAATAACGAATAGTCCAGCGGCTTCGTTAACGTTTAGCCCAATGGTCTGGAGAGAGTCATTCATGCCACTAAACGCTGCTAGTGCGATCGGCAACCATGCTAGAGGAGGAATAGTTCGCAAGACTTGGAAGATTGGATCAAAGGCACGATATAGAAAAGCATTTGTGCCGATCGCAATTCCTAGTGCAATCCCCACGATCGCAGAAGCTGTATAGCCGATGGCAACGCGACGAACGCTGATCATGGTTTTGACACCCAAGCCCTGTTCGATAGTTACTTTTTCTTTAAGTTCTTTGCGGGCTGGGCTATCAATTTTTTCTTTGGCATTGACATCATAATATTCGCGATCAAAGAATGGATGCCAAATGTATGGTTGAGTTTCTTCCCAAACTTTGGCAGGTGGTGGTAATGGGGGTTTCTTGCCAGAACATAGTACTTGCCAAGCCGCCAAAAGTAAGACCAGCGCTAACAATGGTGGAACAAAAGATTTTGCTTGCTGTTGTAACCATTCACCTATGTTATTAAGCGTGAATTTAGAAGTTATGCTGCCTGCTGCCATTTTTTTGTCTCCTAAATTGGAAGTAATTAATTTGACGGTAGGGGCAATTCATGAATTGCCCCTACTTCGGGTACGAAAGACTACGCTTTGCGAAGCCTTTTGTCGATAGTTGATATTATGCCTTCTTGATCTTGAGTCCGTCCAAATAAGCTTTAGGATTTTCAGGATCGAACTTGACACCATCAAAGAAGGTTTCAACACCACGAGAAGTACTCTTAGGAATATCAGCTTCTTTGCCAATCATCTTCGCAGCTTCTTTCCAGATATCTTCACGGTTAACCTTATCTACCAACTTCTTGGCATCAGTGTCAGCATCAAGATAGCCCCAACGCATATCTTCAGTCACAAACCAAAGATCGTGGCTCTTATATGGATAAGAAGCATTATCTTTCCAGAACTTCATCGCGAGATCGGGATTGTCAAGATTTCTACCATCGCCGTAGTCAACCTTACCTTGCTGTCTACCCAAGATCTCAGCCGCAGGGACTTTTAACCACTTATCAGCACCGATGATCTTACACATCTCTTCTTTGTTCTCAGGTTTGTCACACCAAATTTGAGCTTCCAGAATGGCTGCAAGCATTGCCTTAGCAGCTTTAGGATTCTTGTCAACCCAATCAGCACGAAGTGAAAAAGCTTTCTCTGGGTGATCTTTCCAAAGCTCGCCAGTAATTAGAGCGCTGTAACCAGTGTTTTGAGCAACTAGACGAGCATTCCAAGGTTCACCGACACAGAAAGCTTGCATGTTGCCTGCCTTCATGTTAGCAACCATTTGTGGTGGTGGCACAACGATTGTGCTGACATCATTGTTAGGATCAACACCATTTGCAGCTAACCAATAGCGCATCCAAAGGTCATGGGTTCCACCTGGAAATGTCACCGCGCACTTGATTTCTTTACCGCCAGACTTGATTTTGGCAAAGCTTTCCTTAAGAGCATCACTCTTGAGGGCAATTTTGAGATCTTTAAACTCATTAGCGATCGAAATGGCTTGCCCATTGGTGTTCAGCCTAGCCAAGATATACATTGGCACTTTATTCCCGTTGGTTACCTTACCTTCAGAAATCAAGTAAGGGATTGGAGAAAGAATGTGAGCGCCATCAATACCACCAGCCTCAGAGCCAAGGACGATATTGTCGCGGGTAGTTCCCCAAGAAGCTTGTTTGAGTACTTCAACATCCTTCATGCCGTATTTCTCGAAAAGCCCTTTCTCTTTAGCAATGATCAGCGGCGCAGAGTCGGTCAGCGCAATAAAGCCAAGTTTTGCTTTGGTAGTTTCTGGGGTGTCAGCAGCACTAACTTTAGGGGTGGAAGTCGCAGTTGCAGAAGGACTTGCCTTTGTCGTAGCGTCCGTTGTTTTAGGAGCTTCACCGCCTCCTGTACAAGCATTTAAAGCGATCGCGCTAACTGTAGAAAGTCCTGCGGTAGTCAAAAACTTGCGACGAGAGAATGTACTCATTGATTTCCTTAAAATAAATTGAATTTGAGTTAATTAGCTAGAACTTGTAGTTGTTTAGCTGACAGAAATAAGTTCTGCCGATGGGGTTGCGATCGCTGCGTTTGCAGCGTTCTCTTTGGGAATAGCCCCAAAGCGCTCGACTAGGAGCTTGCCGACCACTTCGCGCAAGTCCTCGCAGGGTACTTTTTCCATTACACAGGTTCCAAGATGGGCATCTTTACCCACCGTGCCACCCATGTATATGTCCACGCCATCGACAACTTTGCCATCTTTACGAGCTTTGCATCCCGTAAAGCCAATATCGGCAACTTGAGGCTGAGCGCAGGAATTAGGACAACCACTCCAATGAATCCGCACAACTTGAGGAAGGACGTAATCTTCAGCAAGTAGTTTGGTAAGTGCAAGGGAGCGATTTTTAGTTTCCACGATCGCTACAGGACAGAACTGGTTGCCAGTACAGGAAACCAGCCCGCGCATGAGGTTGTCAGGATCAACGGGGAACTTCTGAAGCAGAGGATCTTGCAGAAGTGCTGGCACTTGCTCATCGCTCACATTAGTAATGAGCAGATTTTGCTCAACTGTGAGGCGCATATCGCTGTTGCCATAAGTGTCAGCAACCCGCGCAAATTCATACATGTCGGCGGCATACATCCGCCCAACAGGAATTTGCAGCCCGACATAGTTCATTCCTGCTTGCTTTTGTTTGTGAACCCCAATGTGATCACGCTTTTCCCATTCGATCTCATCTTTAAGAGCGGCTGGAGCAAGTGGTTTACCCATCTGTTTTTCCACTTCAGCACGAAATTTTTCAATTCCCCACTCGTCAATTAAAAACATCAAGCGAGCTTTGGCTCGGTTTTCACGCAATCCATTGTCTCGGAAAACTATCAATAAGGCTTCGCATAGAGCAACTACATCTTCAGGTGGAACCCAAACATTCAAGGGAATTGCCGCTGCAATAAGCTTAGCCGAGAAAAAACCACCAACTAATACGTTAAACCCAAATGCTTCTTTGTTCTCTTCATTAAAAGCTGGAACAAAAGCTAAATCGTTTATCTCGGCATGGGTTGAGTTATCTCGACAACCCGCGATCGCGATATTAAACTTGCGCGGTAAATTAGTAAAATCTGAGTTGCCTTCACCATTACTCGTAAGCAAGTTCTGGACTTGGATTGCTAACTCACGAGTATCATAAAGCTCATTAGCATCAATACCTGCGACGGGTGAGCCTGTAATATTCCGAATGTTGTCCATTGCAGACTGAACACTAGTCAGTCCCACGGATCTAAACTTCTCAAACATTTCAGGGACATCCTCAATGAGGATGCCGCGCATTTGAATATTTTGTCGGGTGGTGATATCCGCAACACCATGTTCACCGCACTTTTCGACTACAGAAGCTAATACTCGCATCTGATCGCTACTCAGCAAGCCATTGGGGATGCGCATCCGTACCATAAAACGACCAGGGGTACTTTTGCGAAAGAATACGCCCAACCATTTCAAGCGATGTTGCAAATCGTCGTTATCGATCGCTTCCCAACCAATTTCGGCGAATCGGGCGATTTCGGCTTTTACAGCAAGACCATCTTTGGCTGACTTCAGGTCTTCAATTTTATTTGCCATGCTTACTTAATCCTTGGCTGATGCTTGTGATATCTAGATATTAATGATTACCAAATCTAGCGAAATTGTAAATTTCCAGTTCTCAAGCGCTATTTCGACTTTGTATAGGATTTACACTACTTAACGTTTCGATCCCGATTCGTATAAGAAACTACATATTTTTAAACTTTATTTAATAATTGCAATAAGCTGATGCGTTAACCGCATACAGCAATTACAGCGCTTTGCACTGTAATTGCTATAATCCAAAACATGAGAGGTGGCGCTTTGCGCCACCTCTCATGTTTTGGATTACTAAGGGACTTGCAAGAAATAAA
>JANNDZ010000823.1:0-5283 GCA_031378395.1 Pseudanabaena sp. OTE_75_metabat_487_sub | reverse complement strand
CAAAAAGACAAAGCGCCCGCCTTGTCTTTTTGTTAGGAGCAAAACCAGATAATATTTTAAAAGCCTTGTTTTACAAGGCTTTTAAAATATTATTTTTGTAAATCTTATGAGTGCAACATCACAATCAACTAAGCAATTAGAAGAAAAAGTTATTTTAGTAGATACCAGCGATCGCCAAATAGGAGTTGCCGAAAAATTACAAGCACATCGTGAAGGATTACTGCATCGAGCTTTTTCAATTTTTGTGCTGAACTCACAGAATCAACTTTTATTGCAAAAACGCGCCAAGCATAAATATCATTCGGGTGGACTCTGGACAAATACCTGTTGTAGTCATCCACGCCATGAAGAGCCAACCTTGCTAGCCGCCCATCGCCGACTCCAAGAAGAAATGGGCTTTGATTGTGGATTGCGTGAAGTTTTTAGTTTTATATATCAGGCAAAACTAGATAATGAACTTACAGAATATGAATTTGATCATGTATTTGTAGGATATAGCGATCGCAGTCCAGTTCTCAATCCTGAAGAAGCAGAAGATTGGAAATGGATAGATTTAAAAATTTTACAAGCGGATATTCAAAAAAATCCAGAATCATATACATATTGGCTACGCGATTGCTGCGATCGATTCATTACTGAGCTAGGATAAAACCAAATAGAGAGTGACGGCGCGAAGCGCCGCCACTCTCTAAAATTGATGGCTATAGCTATACTTGAATTGATCTTCATGAAGGAAAATATGGAAACTTATTCAGAAGAACAAGTCGATCAGATTCTCCGCTATGCGCTTGCCAAGAGAACCAATGGTCAAAATCTGACCAAACAGCAAGTATATGAGATTGCTTCCGATATGGGCATCAGTGAAGCCGATTTTTTAGCATCTGTGCAGGAATGGCAATCTACGCAAGCTGTTCGCAAAGAGCTGGTAGAGTTTGATAAATATAAAAAGAAGTCTTTGCAAGCAAATGTATTGAAATATGCGATCGTTAATTCTTTTTTAGTCGCACTCAACTTGTTTACCTCTGGCAATATTGGCTGGGCTATCTATCCTCTATTATTTTGGGGATTGGGTGTAGCACTAGATACATGGGTTGCTTACCAGCCAGAAAGCGAAGAATACGAAAAACAATTTCAAAAATGGCTGCGCAAACAAAAGCGAGATCAACTGACTGCTCAAATCACCGATAAATTAACTACTAGCCTTGAAGAATGGCTCAAATAAAACAAGATGCTGTGCGGAGCACGGCATCTTATTTTATGGAGAATGCGGATGGAGAGACTCGAACTCTCACATCAAAGATACTAGAACCTAAATCTAGCGCGTCTACCAATTCCGCCACATCCGCTTGAATAAGGTGTATTTTTGCACCGAATAAAATGATACAGCAATCTTGGTAAATTGCGGCACAAACTTTTTAAACCCGAACTATTCTCGTTATGAAACCGATTTTTATGCTCTTTGCGTCTATACCAGTCCCCGAAAGTGTGGCGATGCTTTCAGAGATTAAACCTCAAATTCAGCAAGGTTTGCAAAGCGCAAAATAGCAATGCTATTTTGTGCTTAAGTTGTGAGTGCTAAGAATTCTCGTCACTTCAGTGTGGGGCTGGATGTCAATGCTATACAATTATTCTGATTAATTGCTTGATCTATAGCTTATGGGGCAAAAAAATTAAGCACCAACCAATTTTTTTAAAGAGTAGATTTGCTGTAATTTCAAAAAACTAATCGTGATTTTTTACATAGAAAGTTTCTATAATCTATGAAATCCTCATTCTGAGCATACCTTTAGCATTCTTGTTGAGCTTGACTCTCTAGTGCATATTCATAAGCCTCAAAAAATTGATCTAGAACAAATTTATCCCTGTCCTTGCCCTCGCAAACGCGGAAAGCTGAAGCCGATCGCACTGACTGACGCTTTTGGTTGCGATCGCTGCTCTTTACTATTTCAAATAGAAAATGACGGCTATAGTCTATTGCAATTAGGTGGTATTGAATCTCAACAACATACATGGCAATGGATGGGCAAATGGCAACCTATTCGGGGAAATGATCAACAGGCTCGATTAGAAACAATTTTAATGTACATGGCTTCGATATTATTTTTTGCGCTAATCATTGTCTGGGCGCTAAATCTAAAATCAACTTTAGGTATTCCTTTAGCTATTTTGTTGTTTACCCTTTTGGGTTTGCTAATATGGCGATTGCTCGTGATTCGTCAGCGCGATATTTAACAATTATTTATTACAGAGTATGTCACCAGAAGACCTTACAGGCTTCATTTATAAATCCCACGCGGCAGCGCTGCAACTCATGCAAGTTTCTACCAGAGAACGGGATAGTTTGTTGATAGAAATTGCCAATGGCGTTAAAAAGCATAAAAATGCGATTTTAGAAGCTAATACGCTGGATTTAGAAGCAAGTCGAGATATGGCAGTACCAGAATTAGTACTCGAATGGCTAAAACTAACTCCCGAACGTCTTAACAATGCGATCGAATGTCTAATTCAACTTGCGAATTTACCCGATCCGCTCACATTACATGTCGGTATTAATGGCTATCAGCGTGTACCTCTTGGAGTAGTAGCTTTTATATATGAGGGTTTTCCGCAACTCAGTCTAATTGCAGCAGGCATGTGTCTTAAAGTCGGTAATACGATTATTCTCAAGGGGGGGAATGAAAGTACAAACACTCAAGAAGCGATCGCTGCGATCGCCAAAGATATCCTCATTGCCAAAGGTTTTCCTGAGGCATGTATGACCTGTGTCCCTAAAGGCGTGACACTCAAGGAATTAATAGTCCAAGAAAAATATTTACGCTTGGTTATTCCTTATGGTCGTCCTAGCTTTGTCCAGCAGGTGAGCAAGCAGGCAACAGTCTCGGCTTTGCCAATTTCTATGGGTAATTGCTACCTATATTTATCAGCTTCGGGTAAGTTGGACTTTGCTAAAGAAATTATCCTCAATAGTCGTAAGGGAGATCCTGATGCGGTCAATGCGATCGAAAAGGTCGTTGTGCATCGGTCATGGCTTGATCGCTCATTAATCGATCATGGATTAGGTGAGTGGATTAGTAGTCTCAAAAAACAAGGTTTGGCAGTGCGTGGATGTGCGGAGACTACTGCGTATTTTCGGCATTTTCTAGAAGAATCCCATAGCGAGGAAACCGACAAACCAAGTCAAGTACTAATTGATCAATCGATCGAGTCCGAGGATATCTGGGGACAGGCTTATTTAGATGAGACGATCGCGATCAAAATCGTCAATGATACGGAAGAGGCGATCGCATGGATTAATCAATACAGCAGTGGTCATGCCGATGTATTGCTGACGGACTCCTTGTCTGAGCGCGATCGCTTTGTTAGTCGTATTAATAGCAGCACGATTTTTGTCAATGCTCATAGTCGCTTTAGTCGCTGTTCTAAAATTGGCGATAGTGGCAATGCAAAAATTGCATTGGGTATGTCTAGTTTAAAAACACGAGGTGCATCAAGATACCCTGGGGTTATTGATATTTATGCTCTTACAACCACGAAACAAGTGCTGACAAGTTCTTTCCAATTGCCATAAATTTGGGTATACTTTTTAAATTTTAAATTGCAAGACTTGTATCCATCATTAAGTTGACGAAAATTAGAGCCAGCAATTGCGTAACTTCTCAAAATCATCGACAGATACTTTCTATACTGAAATCACCAGAATCTATTTACCACATACATTTCAAGACTTATATGATCTCGTTACACCTTTCCAAAATGAGCGAATGCACCACTAATCATTCACAGGGAAGGTATCTGTTCAGACAGAATAAGTCTATCCCTAACTGATGATATTAAATTTTATCCCTTGCTTCTCTTATAATGCGATTACCTTGTAAAATGTTATTGATTTGATTGAGAGCTTCAAAATCTTCTTCAGGAAGGTTCACCGTCGCTGAAGGTCGCGGATTCTTTTCTAAAAAGTTAAATGCTTGACGAAATTCGTTGGGTGTAACTGCGATCGCATTGTCAAAATGACAAGAAATAATTCGCACAAAATTCCAACTAGCAACCTTGTCCGCCCATGTAATTACCATTTGTGGATCGCGATTAAGAATGAGAGTCTGAAGGATTGGCGCGACGAAAACACGCCCATTGCCGCGTAGAGTTTCAAAGGATTGATACCAGTCATATTTCCAGCGAAAAGGGAATAGACCGAAAAAAGCTTTGCGCGATCGCTCTGGAGCTTTTGCAATATCAAGCAAGGCTTGTATAAAGGGAACGGTTTCCAAAACTTGAGGACGGAAATAGAATAGAAATAATGCTGTTCTTTGCCAACCCCGAATCCGATTGACTTCTGTGTCCACAACTGGCTCATCTGCACCGTCTCTAGCGTGAAATAGCAATGGATAGGGATCAATCAGCAAAATTTCTGGTGGTTTTTCGGGGACAGAAATAATCGTATCTGTAACTAAAAGAGTCTGCGATCGCTTATCAAACAGCGCAACTTCTGCAAACTTACCTAAACCGAGTTCGATCGAGCCAAGGATAGCATAGTCAAACTGCTCTCCAAATGGAAGTTGTGCTGGATCTTGAGGCAAAATCGATGTGCGCCCCCAAGGCATACCTAACCAACTTAGTGGCAGATTGAAAGGGAAGCTCCATTGGTGGGGCGAGACATAAACGTGAGTCTTAGGAAACTTCCGTGCAAAAGGTCCGACAAACACTTTATGCTCAATTCCTGACACTGTAGGCAAAATAATGTATTTGACATCTCCATGCTCAGCAACCAGTTCATTAACGAGGCGAATACATTCGGGTGTCGGGGCAACGGGTGCATATACTAACAATCCTCCAGCCGCCAGTTTTACTACTGTCATTCTGATCGGTACGACTACATAAAAAATTCCCTGAAGCTGCTCGAACGTCCAGATAGCATCCTTGACAATTTCTTTGCGAATAGTGCGTCTCTGACCATAAGGATAAAGCGGCACGACCTGCCAAAATTTCCACGACCAGTCCTTAGGGCTACTTGGCTCATTGTCAGACTTGTGATGTGTTGCTTGGGCAGTCATTAACCTCGCTCTCGGTACGCATACGATTTACAATGCAAATATCATAATGCGATCGCTATCACCAATCAAATTTTCGTTAAATGGTCATATGTTTTGCGTAAGGGACATATAGCAAAATAAAGAACCGATTTTCTAGCGCAGCATCGCCGCGCTAGAAAAAATCAGTTCTTTATTAAATCGCAAAAACAGGAATGGTAGGACTCGAACCTACACAGATCGATTTAGAAGATCG
>JANNDZ010000772.1:0-2254 GCA_031378395.1 Pseudanabaena sp. OTE_75_metabat_487_sub | reverse complement strand
ATATAAAACCAATAAATCGCTTTGCGCGGCTTCCCCGCCCACAGCTATTTCTTGACTGGGAAGGGAGTAATAAAACCAATTTTGATATTTTCAGCACTGTAGGTGCTGAAAATATCAAAATTGGTTTTGAGTTTAGCAAGTCTCTATCAGTTTATTAAGATAGTTTAAAATATTGCGAAGTTGGAAACCTTTTGCCAATTCTATAATTTTTCCAGTAAATGTTTTCAGTCCATCATCAGACCTTTCTAAATCTTTTAGAAGCTTTTGGAGAGAATCCAAATCACCTGCCTCTGTCAGTTCTATTAGATCCAGAATGATTTGCCGAGAAGGTAGCAAAATGTTGTTGGCGATCGCTTGATCTGCTAAAGATGATTGAGAAGAAGCTTCAGAATCGGCAAAATAGCAATACTCCCACTCTAAGTTCAAATTTGCTTGAATTATGTCCATTAAAGGCTGCATGGTAACGGGTTTCACAAGAATATCAGCGCAACCAGCTTCTATACATTTCTGGCGATCGCTTTCAAGGATATCTTCCAAAATCATAATTACAACAACATCCTTCAGCATAGAATTTCGACGAATTTTACGCAGAATATTCCAATTATCATCATCTAAATTTTTCAATCCGAGTAAAAGCAAATCAGGAATATGTTCAGATGTTTTATCAAAACTATCAAGGACACCTTCAGCTTCAATGATGTCAAAATCTAAAGGTGCAAGCATATCTATCAATACACTACGGTCTAATTGTTCTGAATCCGCTACGACGATTTTAAGTTTTTCGCCCTTATAACCAATGATTTCAAGATTCAGTTGGATTTGCTCTGTCGTTTTTGTGTTTATGTAAGTAGGCAAATCAATTTCGATCCAGAAAGTACTACCTTGCCCTACAGTACTTGCTACATTTAGTTCCCCTCCCATCAACTCGATTAGGCGCTTGCTAATCGGTAAACCCAAGCCAGTTCCTGATTGCATTTTGATGGGATCACCGACTTGTTCAAAGGATTGGAATATTTTGGGCAAATCCTCTGGCGCGATCCCCACACCACTATCGATAACATCAAAACGAATTTTGTCGTTACTAGGACTTTGCACTGTCAAAATCACACTCCCCTTGTCTGTAAACTTGATGGCATTACCTACAAGATTAAACAATACTTGGCGCAAACGCTTAGCATCACCATAAACAAGCTTAGGAATTTGTCCAATTACCTTATAAATAACCTCAATACCTTGACTGCTTGCCTGAACCTGAAATATGTCAATTAGACTTTGAAGAAGTTCATCTAAGTGGAACATATCACGATCAATCTCTAATCTACCTGCCTCAATTTTGGATAGATCGAGAATGTCATTAATTAACGTAAGTAAATGCTGACCACTACGCAAGATAACATTTAGCCCTTCCTGATGTTTAACGGGGGCATCGCTCAGTTTTAGAAGTTGAGCATAACCAAGAATCCCATTCAGAGGGGTTCTCAGCTCATGGCTCATATTAGTAAGGAACTGGCTTTTTGCTTTATTTGCGCTATCAGCAGCTTCTTTAGCAATTTCGAGTTCAATAGTGCGCTCTTGGACTAGCTTTTCTAAATTCTGATTAAATTGATAGAGTTGTTTGTTTAAGACAGCCAGCTTTTGACGGCTCTCGGCAAGATTTACAATACTGCTGTATGCTCTGAGACTAGAAATTAGGGTTGTAAATAATTTCTGCTCGGTCAGCTCAGTTTTTGACTTGTAGTCATTGATGTCATAGTTCAAAATTACTGAAGATTCAGGGAAATCACCTGGCTGACCAGTGCGGAGGATAATCCGTACCAGTTGATTTTGCAAAACTTCACGGATATGTTTGACGGCTTGTAATCCTGCATCATTGGTTTCCATAATCACATCTTGCAAGATCACCGCGATGTCAGGATTTTGCTCAATCGTTTTAATTCCTTCAGCACCCGAAAAAGCAGAGATTATTTCCAATGCTTTACCCGCAAACTTAAATCCCTCTAGGGCAAGCTTGGTAACTGCATGGACAGATAGATCATCATCACAGATCAAGATTTGCCATGTTGATCTGCTCAGTAATGACGTAAATTCAAATATTTCTTGAGATTCGTTATTGTGAACTTCTAGAATAGAGAAATCTTTGCTCTCTTCTTCTGTAAAGGATCTATCCTCATCCTCTTCTATGAAAATTAGTTCGTCGGAATCTATGGACATTTTTCTATTTCATAAATGATCTAATAAGGATTGGCGGCGCAAA
>JANNDZ010000767.1:0-21029 GCA_031378395.1 Pseudanabaena sp. OTE_75_metabat_487_sub | reverse complement strand
GGACATAAAACCAGAAATAAGTTGCGGAGCGAAGCGCCGCAACTTATTTCTGGTTTTATGTTCGTACCAGCTAACTCTTTTTTTGCTGTAGCAAATTTTTTAATGGGGACTGTTGATTTTTGTGGTTCTACTACTACATTTGCGCCGTGATCTGAGATAATTAAAATTATATTTTTTTATCGATTTAATTTATTTGTTTTTTAGACAATATTACTAACTATGTTTGACATCCCAGAACTGAACTCGATTGCAGAGGCTACCCCTCAAGAATTAGCAGAAATGATCTCTGAGTTAGAGCAGTTTCGCGAAAGAATTGTAAATGATACCCTCGCTACAGCACAGCGAGCCAAAATCATGAAAAGCCAAGCTTTAGCGACTTTAGAGCCAAATCTAGCCAAGATTGATTCTACCCTCGATACACTTCGCCAACAGCAAAGTAGAGCCTAAACAATAGATTTTACTTTAATTTCGTACTCGACATTTAACAATGGATAATCAAGTTCTAGATATTCAAGCAGCGAACGATATTCTAATTCAAGAGGTAAATGAGCAAATTTCCCTTGGGACTTTTGACAATAGCGATCGCCAACTGCTCAGCCAACTAGTCGAAGGTCTGGGCGATCCTAGAGGTTTGGTAAGACTTAGATTTGCTGAAACCATTGGAGACATTGGCGAATTGGTTACCCCATTTCTAACGGATGCTCTAGCCAATCACCCCAATGTAGTCCTACGTAGAGCGGCTGCTAAAACCCTAACGATCATTGCTGATCCAAATGCGGTACCAAACTTACTCTACTCATTCCTTAATGATCCTGATACGGTTGTGAGAAGTTCAGCGGCAGGAGCTTTAGCCAGAACTGGTGAGGCTTCAGCTTCAGCATTGTTAGGAATTTTGGAATCATCTGATCAACCTCAAGATATTAAGGGGCAAGCTGCATGGGCTTTAGCATTTATCGGTGCTGATGCAGCGGAACATCTGTATAAAGCTTTAAATTCTAAATCTCTGGACGTTCGTTGTGCAGTTATTGGCGCGATTGGTCATGTTGCTCAAGAGCAGTTAGATGAGAAGTCCTGTAATATTCTCATCTCAGCTCTCACTGATCCTGAACCAATTATTCGGACTGAAGCGACTGCTGCTTTTGGTCAAGTTAATTATCCTGCGGCGATTCCGCATTTAATCTTAGCTCTGCGTGATTCGGATCTAGGTGTTCGCCAAGCCGCAATTAATGCGCTTGGGAAGATTGGAAATCCCAGTGTAATCAAATCTTTGGAACCATTCTTGAATGACGAACAACAAGTGTTGCGAGTGTTAGCAAAATTAGCGATCGCCCAAATCAATCGTCAGGAACAAGACTAAATAAAATAAAGAAGGGCGCTTAACGCCCTTTTTTATTTTGGGGAATAAGCGATCGCCTGCACGACATTAGCTGCCACGCCTTCACAAATTGTATCGATTGGTAGATCATTCAAGTCATGTCCAAATGGATTTTCGATTTCGTTGCCAATTTGTTCTATTCCTAAAAGGATAAAGCTAACCAATCCAACTGAGATCGCAGTTAGCCAATCGATATCCACAACAAGATGGAATGGCAAGCCAATACAGTAAATTAAAATCAATCGTTTTAAATAGATGCAATAGGCGATCGGTAATGGGGTTCTCAGAATCCTTTCACAACTGGTTAACCCTTCTACCAGAGCATTGAGATGACTATTCATAGTTACAAAATAATTAGTATCAATGAGATCGCTTTGCACTTGCTTTTGCAAATAGTCTCCTAACCAGAGCGTCAATTCTAAAGGAGCATGTATAGAGCTACGTAGCTTTATGATGTCTTCTTCAGGAAGAATTTCATCAAGATCGTTCTCGATCTCTTCACTACGAAGATGACGTTTTGTCGCGATCGCAAAAGCTGCTAACAACTTGATTGATTTTTCTCTTTGCTGCTGTTCCTCATCAGGACAGTTAGTTGAGATTTGCATTAATCTGGATAAATTGCGAATATTCACCACCAAAGTTCCCCATGCTTTGCGTCCTTCCCAATAGCGATCGTAGGCGGTGTTTGTCCGAAACACCAAGAGCAGGCCTAAAACTAGATTAAAGACAACATTGTTAGTCAGATCGCCTAAAACCTTGAGAGATATCTGTGGTTCATAATAGTGAAACAGCGAGACTCCAAAGGCAAATCCCGCAAAAATCAGCACTCTTGGTAAAATAATCGGCGCAACAGAACCCTGAAACTTAAATGCAAGATTGAACCACTTCAAAGTCATAATCTTGATCGTCATGAAAAAATGATTGGCTCAAAAATTGTATAACGCTTTGTAATTTAAAGTTGGCACTAAGTGCCAATTTTAAATTACAAAGCTTCGCCACGTCGATAGAGTTCGCGAGCATAGTCTGTCCAAGTACCCTGTCCCCAGTAGCGGAAGCAGCTAGTTTGGACTAAGAGATTGTAGAGCAGAGCTTGTTGATAGTCCGATCGCTTAGTAATTGAGGGATCTTTGGCAACCAGTGGATCGTATTTTTCATGGAACTTGGCACTGAGTTTATTCATTGGCTCCAATACATTTTCGTAGCCATGTACCCAACTCATACTATTTGTCCATGAGGCTCCATCCATGTGGAATTGATGATCGCTCGCTTTTAGCTCAGTAATAGCACTTTCTACAGCAGCGGTACTAAGATTACTGCGATCGCCGCTTTGATCGACCTTATTCCAGACTTTATGCTGTTGCACTGCTTGCACGACAGGGTAATCAAGGGGACTTACGCCAGCCGCTTCAATCATTTCTAGATATTCAGTTCCATTTAGTCCGACAACGCCTGAACTTCCACGACCATTATTTTTAAGTTGATCCCAGACCAATGGATAATCACGGGGAAATTCATTCATCATCACGCCGCCATTCTCGCCATCGGCAATTTGCGAAACGAGAGAAGGTACGGAAATATTGCCGAGCATCTGTCTGCTACGACCTTTTGCTTCGTGATAAGGCTGCATTTGGGCGACTAACTTCGTGTCTGAACCTTGAGTTTTAATCAGCGCAGTGATACTAATCGATTCGCCTTGGGAATTCATGGCAACTAAGCGATTGGGCAAATACTTCTGGTCTTGAGTTAGTCCTGAGCCATCAAGACGTTCTACAGAGTGTTCCTGAACCATCAACCAACGATAGCCGCATTCTTTGAGGGCTTTGATGTATTCATAGAGTGTGTCAGGATGATTGGGAAGATGCATCTCAGGAGGCGAGAAACCCTTAACACGCTTCAGAGCGTCAATGCCAAAAATCGAAGCAAAATGACTTTGCCATGCTTGAACATGTAGTTTTACATCAGGAATCGGTGTGGATGGAATTACTGCATGACTCCACATCGTGCCAAGCCATTCTACATAGGGCTGATATTGGCGATCGCAGGTAATCCGCTTGAGATTATCTAAAATGTCATGGCGCTGCATTTGCTGCAAGCCCCAGAGCAGATTTCCTGAATAGTCCAACATAATCCGAGGATTGCTACCCTGTGCGACTAATTGGGGGATAAAATCTCCCATACGGCTGTAGCACCATGCAAATACAGAAGCGTTATGATTATCACCTTCGCCCTGATGTTCAAACATGTTTTGAAGATTACAAATTAGCGCTCCATTTGCTCCTGCGGGAATGGTCGGCTGATGCATATGTAATGCACAGGCAAAGGCTGAGGTAATCTCTTCAAGGCGAAGATTATTATTAGGTAGAAATACTGGTACATCATCTTGCACCGCGCGTTGAATTACGTCTTCATTTCCGCAAATAGCTGGGAAATCAGAGGCGACAAAGCTTGATGGTATGGCTGTAATCAAAACTTGTAAAACCTCAATAAAGTTATAACGGATTTCAGAATAGCCTAGGCTATTCTGAAATCCGTTATATTACATTCTGACAGTAATTGAGATTAAGAATTAATCAATTTAGTACTTACGCAAAAGAACGAGTAGGGGCAATTCATGAATTGCCCCTACGGTAAAATGAGGCTTTTAGGGCATTTTTGGGTAAGTTCTACAACTAAGCAAATGATGTGCTTTGCACACCATTTGTGTTAATTAGGAAGCAGGTAACTCGCCAGTGACGCTGACTTTGAAAGCTTTGACTTCATTAGCTTTAGGCAAAGTCAATGTGAGGATACCATTGGTATAATCGGCCTTCACTTGTTCATGTTCGATCGCTACTGGCAAAGCAAATACACGGCGGAATTTGCCATAGCTCATTTCACTCCAGTAATAGCCTTTTTCAGATTCTTCTTTACGTTCAACATGACGTTCGCCAGAAACTGAGAGAGAATCCTTGGTCACTTGGATATCAATATCCTTGGCTTCGATTTCTGGTAGCGAGAGCCTTAGAGTTAAATTGTCACCATCATCCCGTAGTTCACTAGCAGGAACCCATCCGCCCTTGGCAGTTTCCTGATCTAATGCTGCAAACTCACGGAATAAGCGATCAAATTGACGACGAACTTCTTCCATTTCTTGGAAAGGTTGCCAACGTACTAACATAAATATCACCTTTAACTATTTCAAAACAACGATGGAACGTTCAGAAGTAGATGAAGAATTAAGTTAATGTTTCGTACTTCGATTTCGTTCATAGATTATTATGAAATAACTGCAAAGCCATGAGCAGTAGGAGAACCACACTTTTGAAGTGTGGTTCTCCGCACAGTTATCTCCATGACTGATGTTACGTGGAACGCAGATGATGAATCTCTTGCTGGCAGCGAAGCTGGGCAACCACGGGGGGATTGCCCCTACCCCAAAATTTAAAGGTTACCGTAGGGGCTGCGCCCCCGTGCCAGCCCCCAACCTATGCCATTACAGGAATTCCTTCCACGTAACGTCAGTCCATGAACAAAAGTGCGATCGCACTTTTGTTCATGGAAAATTAAACTCAACAATAGTTTTAAAAAGCAGAAACTGGCGTAGCCAGTTTCTGCTTTGGATTTTTAAGTTTTGTAACGAATCGCGTAGATTGTGCAGTGACCGATGACAGGTGAATAAATGAGTTAAAAACTGATTCCATAAATGAGCCTTTTGAACTCAACTTTTTTGGCAATCTATTAAGTATCTGTTGAGGAAAAGGTATGAGACTATTTTTAAGCAATGGCTTTATCGTTATTGTCGCGATCACAGCAGTTTGCACCAATTCTTTGGATGCGATCGCGATCAACGCCAATAATTATGCTCGTGATCACAATGATCCATTTGAGCTTTCTTTGAGTCATCCTGCCAATATTTCTATTACTGATCAAAACAGCCTACGACTTCCCCGTCCCAAGGGAAGTCGCTAAATTGATTTGAGAACTCTGAATAATTTTTACAGACTCTATGCTCTCTGCGGTTGCTTCTTGAGTGAGATTTTCCTGAGGTAACCACCTGCGATCGCAACAGGGATTGTCAGATAGAGGGCAGTTGTAAAGAACCAAGAAGGTGTGGGTGAAGGATTTGTATAATGCATTAAGATCCCTAAACTCGCAGATATAGTTCCAGTTAGAGCTGCATTAAAGATTTCATTTTGTTTTGCCCAGTGAGCCGAGAAAAAACCTCCTGCACTCGAAAATGTTAGTCCGATACAGAGATAGATAATTAAAAATAGATTACTTGAGAATTCTGATTGCATCTGATAGGCATTTTTCCCTTGAAGGGTAAGCAATACAGTTGCGATCGAAGTAAAGAAAAAAACAGCGGCTTCTGAACAAATAATGTCTAGTAGAAAACCATAGATTGCAGCTCTAAGATTAAAGCGATTAGTTAATTTCGTGATTAACTGGATTAGGAAGTTAGATTTTTTATTTTTGTCAGATTTGTTGCTAGGCTCGATGATTCGTGGTTTTACATCTGGATCTAGAGATCCTTGAGAATCTTTTGTTTCGGCAATCAATTGTTGCGGAGATTCTAGGGATATATCAGGTGCAATTTCTTGCTTGTCCATTACAGGAAGTGAATTTAAATCTACTTTATGGCTCCAGTTAGGAATTTCAGAGCTGGTGTCCTTTCCATAAATTTCTAGAGTATTGATATTGACGATCGCTAAATTTTGGAGCCCAGTGAGAACCATTGATACGTATTTTGACTGTTCTGGTACTTTTACAGATTCCAATAAAATCTGAAGGCAATCTTTTTGGAGTCTAACTGAAGCAGTTACTCCACGACGTTGGAAAGAGCGATTCATCAAGATAGAAATGGCTTTTGTGTTTCCTTTTTGAGCCTGTTCTTTAAGATTAGATACTTTCTTGGAGGCTTTGGCTTGATCTTGCATGTTAGCGAACTCCTTTTTCGGCTATTTTACGCATGATTTTTTGTTGTGACTGTTTGACTTCTTCCCAATCAGGATAAAGGTCTAGGGCGCGATTGTATGATTTTAGAGCTTCGCGATCGCGCCCTAATTCTTCTAAAACTAAGCCTTGACTATACATAGCACGGGCATATCGGGGATCAATTTGGAAAGCTTTTTCGTAAGCGGCGATCGCCTCTGGATAACGTTTTAGCTCGTACAATACATCGCCTCGTTGATGCCAGATATAGGCATAGTTGGCAATCTCGATCGCTTTGTCGATCGCTTTTAAAGCTTCTTGATTTTGCTTGGTATATCCAAGTGCTAAACTACGGATATACCAAGCGAATACATGCCGTGGATTGATCTCAAGTGCGCGATCGGCTGAAGCAAGAGCTTCTGAAAATCGACCTAACCGACCTAGCGCATCACCTCGATCGGCATATATATCCGCAAGGCGACTTTTCCCTTTGCTACCTAAGTCGCCTTTAGCTTGAATTGCTAAATCATAATCTACTAAAGCTAAGGTATAATTCTTTTGATAGAAGTATGCTTCAGCGCGATTATAATAAGCCAAAGCATATTCTGAATCGAAGGCGATCGCTTGGCTATAATTGTCGATCGCTAAGTCCACATTGTCTAGATAGAAGTTAGCAATCCCCTTGTAGTTATAGGCTACAGAATTTCGTGGATTTTTGCTTAATATGCGATCACAGTCGCGAATTACACCTGCATAGTCTTTACGTTCATATTTGGCTTTAACTTGAGAGATGTCGCCATCATCATTATTGGCAACGGCGCTAGATTCCACAGCGCTATTGTCTGAGCGTCCAGCTAATTTACTCATACTCTGAGGTATCCAATAGCTAGAAGCGATCGCAGTAGCAACTCCCACTAACCACAAAATTGGAGAATGCCAATGCCAAGCCCACCATTTACGACTATTTTTATTGGTAATTTGTTTGCTTGATAGATTCTCATCTGTTTGGGGAACTAGATTAAGTTTTTGGAAATATCGCACTGTAAAGAAGACACTGCCAAATAAGCCAATAAACACGGCTAGAGAACTGAGCCAAGTATGGAGAAATAGTAAAGAGTTAAAAGTGCCATGCAGAAGAATCGCGGCAAACAATGCTTTAAGAGCGATCCAAGGGCGATGTCGATCGGCGCTCTTTGCTTCTGCGAGAATGCTGCCCATGATCACGCCTGCGATCGGGTGCATTGGTAAACTCACAAAGGCTCTGGCTTGAGCAATGTAATGCCCCATTTTGCTATGTAGCATGAACACATACATAATGTTCTCAATGCAAGCAAATCCTAAGCCAATGCAGACCGTTAACATAATGATGTTGGTTTTGGTCTTAAAGGATTCGCTTTTCTTGAATGCTGCTAGCAAAATCAATAGCTTCAACGCTTCTTCTATGAGTGCTGATAGGATGAATCCTCCTAATAAAGCATCTGGCAAAGAGAATGAAGGAGTATCTATTGAGGTATTCATCTGTTGGAAATAGTTTGCGACTTTATTCCCAGATAAAATATACGCGCCAACTCCTTCGATAAATCCCGCAGGAATGATGCAAGCCATTCCCATCAAGAGCGCTTTGAACTTGTCTTGATAGGGTTCACCAATTTGGCGATCGCATTCATAGAAGTAACAAAGAATGGCGATCGCGGGTGCGATCGCGATAAAGAAACTCCAGAATAAAGACATAACTTGCACCTCTAACTGCACCTTGATAATTTGTTGCGAATTTTGCAAATTGCGCGACTCGGTGGCTATCTAGACATAATGTATTACTGGAGTACTACAAGGTATGCAAATTAAAGCATTGACTTTAAGTTTACTTGTTTTGTCTGCATAGCTAAATTAGCTCTAGATATAAGAATTTGTATAGCAGTCCTAAATCATTTAGGTAATAGCTTTTCCATTTATACCATTGCCATTTATGACCAGCCCTAATTTGTATCAATTAGCAAAACAAGGTGATCCCAATGCGATCGCAATATATCTCAATGAAAGATTAAGCGATCACAACCTGACAACCCAAGCTAAGCGTAATGATGAATGCTTAGTATTAGCGATCGCATCTGAGCCAATTGCCGATCGCGAGACTTTAGTAGATGCAGTAAGACGAGAACTCATCGATCTTGGGTCGAGGAGTATTACTAAGGTGCGAATGGGAGCTAAACAAATTGGACAGAAAGATTTTGCTTGGCAAGCTGAGTATGACTTAGATTATCCAAAGCCTTTTCCTAGTCTTGCTCTGTCTTTGGATGATGAAGAATCAAAAGATGGGTTGCATGGAGTTGGTGATGTAATTCGCGATCGCTATCGGATCTTGGAGATCTTGGGGCAAGGTGGCAATGGCATCACCTATGCTGCGACTGATTTGCAGCAAAACAAAAAAGTGGCGGTTAAGGCTTTATCGTTGCGTCATATGAATGATTGGAAGCAAATCGAGCTTTTTGAGAGAGAGGCTAAGGTGTTGTCTCAACTCGATCATGTTGCCATTCCTAAGTATTTTGATTTCTTTACTATTGATACAGAAGAAGACCGTGCTTTTTATATTGTGCAGGAGTTGGCAGAAGGGCAAAATCTGGCGAAATTGATTGAGGCGGGGTGGCGGACAAATGAGAAGGGGGTAAGAAAAATTGCCGAGCAAGTTTTAAATATCTTGATTTATTTGCATGGACTAAATCCATCGGTAATTCATCGCGATATTAAGCCACATAATCTGATTTATGGTGATGATGGCAAGGTGTCTTTAGTTGACTTTGGCGCAGTGCAGGATACCTATCGCAGCACGATGGCGAGAGGTAGTACGGTGATTGGTACGTTTGGCTATATGGCTCCTGAACAGTTTCGCGGTCAGGCTGTATCTGCAACGGATTTATTTTCTTTAGGCGCGACTATTCTATTTATCTTGACTCATCGCTCTCCTTCAGAGTTGCCACAAGAAAGATTGCGCTATGATTTCCGTTCTAAGATTAAGGTTTCAGAGCAATTTGCGGATTGGTTACAGAAGATGGTGGAGCCAGATCTAGGCGATCGCTTTGCTTCTGCGAGTGAGTCTCTAGCAGCTTTACAGAAGAAACAAATTGTCTGGTTTCCGAGAAGAAGACTTTCTTGGCAAGCTTGGGTTGCGATCGCTGGTATCGGCAGTATTTCGGCTGTTTTGATTAGTATTAATAAATGGATGATTTTAAGCTTTTACGATATATATCCCAAAATCTGTTCATTTGATGTGAAACAAAATCTTAACTCTAATACAATAACTAAGTTTATATCTGAACAATCAAACAAAAAACTTGAAGACATTCAGAGTTTTACAGAATATGTCAAACAAATTAAAAGAAAACCTGAAGATATACAAGAACTTATAGATTATGTAAAGCAAAGCAAAAAGTTGTCGAATAAGTTTCCAAGTCAAAATACTGATATTGATCGTTGCATTACTGAAAATCTTAATAGAGAAATGCTTGACTTTCTTAGTCAGAATGGGAGCAAATTGGATTACTCGGCGATTTTATTGTCTACAGAATCAGAAGATGTTATTGATTGGTTAATATCAAAAAATGTTGATGTTAACGCTAAAGATAAAAACAATAAAACAGCCCTGTCAAACGCAGCACTAAATTATTTGAATGATGAAGGCAATATCAATATTGTGAAACATCTAATCAAAAACGGTGCAGATGTTAATCATCGAGATAACCTTGGGCACACACCTCTTCATTATGCAGTAATCAAAAAGGACAATTCTGTGGAATATACTACTGTAACTCGCCCTGATGGTTCCAAGCATTACACTGTAGAAAAAACAGATAGTATTATAGGAAGGTATCCTATTGAAAAAATAGAAGAAAAGGACATGCCAACGCGACCTATGGATCAATTTAAATTAGTTCCAAAAAGTTCAAATCTTATACTATTACTAGTTCAATCGGGTGCAAATATTAATGCAAAAGATATTAATGGTGCTTCACCTTTACATTACTCAGTTGCTGATTTTGTTGGGAAGACACAATTTCAATGTTTACTAAAAAGTAAAAGCTATGAATGCTTTGGAATAAGATATTCATATTTCCCATATGATGCCTATGATGTATCGAATTATATGTTTGGTAAAATAAATCAGACTAAGCTTTTAATTAAAAATGGCGCACATATTAATACTAGAGATAATAATGGTAATACCCCTTTAGACTATGCATTTAACTATATAGTTTTCGCCAAATCACAGTTTGAAAATGCTAATAATTTCCAAGGCTATACTGAACAATACGAAAGATATATTGCGAATTCTTGGCAATTGCCAATAATGTACTACCTTTCTGATAGTGGTGCAAATATTAATAATACTAGAAATAAAGACATACAGATTTATTTGATTCATGCAATTTACAATAAAGATTTTAATTTTGCTAAGCTTTTAATTAAAAAAGGAGCAAACGTTAATATCAAGAGTGCTGATGGTTTTTCGTATTTATATTATGCCGCTAGTATTGGATATCTACCAATGGTTAAGTTGCTAATTGAGAGTAATGCAGACATCAATATGATTAATAGTGATGGCAAAGCGGCTTTATCAGTATCAAATAACAAAGACGTAGCGAAATTATTGATTGAGAAAGGAGCTAAGTAATATATGGAGGCTAAATGAAATCAATTCATAATATTGGGGACACAGTTAAAGGCTATAGTATTACGGGATTTCTTGGACAAGGTGGTATTGCTACTACTTATATTGCAGAACATCCTCGTATTGGTGAAGTTGCTATTAAAGTTATTGTTCTGAAGCATTTTGACAGTTTTAAAATGCTAGAGCTTTTCGAGAGAGAAGCTAAAACTTTGTCTCAAATTGACAATTTTGCTATTCCAAAGTATATCGACTATTTTCAAATTGATAGTCCAAGGCAAAGGCTTTTTTATATAGTTCAGCAGTTAGCTGAGGGTGAAAATTTAGCTAATCTCATTGAAGACGGATGGAATCCTAACGAAATAGAAGTAAAGCAAATAGCTGAAAGAGTTTTAGAGGTTCTCATCTATCTTCAACAGCTTATCCCGCCTGTAATCCATAGAGATATCAAGCCTCAAAATATTATTTATAATCGATCTGCCAAATCACAAGACAAAGACAAACTTTTTCTGGTCGATTTTGGTGCAGTGCAAGATACCTATCACAACTCGCTTACAGGTGGTAGTACCATTGTTGGCACTTATGGCTACATGGCTCCCGAACAGTTTCGCGGTCAAGCAAAACTCAGTACAGATCTTTACGGATTAGGATCGACCTTAATTTTTCTGTTAACCCACAAACATCCATCTGAGCTATCACAGCGAAAATTAAAGATTGATTGGCGATCGCAGGTTAAGCAAGGAAAACTAGACAAGCATTTTGAAACTTGGCTAGATCGGATGCTCGAACCTGCGATCGAGGAGAGATTTAGCTCGGCTGAGGAAGCATTAGCTGTTTTACAAGGAAAAAGAACCTATACAAGCTCCAAGAATTCTCGTCCAATAGCTAGCAAGATTGTTATAACGGAAAGCGAGAATAAGCAAATTATCTCTATTCCTCCAGTTTTTTTACGCAATAACTACAGTCGCTTTTTTCTAGTTATTCCTATAATCTGGAATATTTTCTTATTATTCTACCTATGGATAGTTGTTCAGACAATCCCACAAACACTTGATTTTAATCGTATTCTGGCTAGTATCTCTTTTAATGCTTTAGTCTTTCTCATAATTGTTGTACTAGTAAGTGTATGGATACTTTTTGCATTTCTTATCGCATGTGCTTCTAAAGTACATATTGAGATTGATGCAAACTCAATCTTGATAAGACGGAGTATTTTTGGTTGGAGAACCCAAAACATTAGAAAATTTGGACAAGTTGGGCATATATTACAAGCAAATCTCAAAAACACATTACTTTCGCTAAGACGAGACTCTCCAATCACAGTATGTAACTTAACCATTAAACGCCGCAATATCCGTTTTGCATCATTTCTCTCTGAAGAAGAAAAGCAGTGGTTGATTGGAGAGATTCAAGACTTTGTGGAAAAGCAAAAACTACAATTAGAAGAAGGCTAGCTGAGATCTTGCATAGCTATTTGCTTTGTAGAGATACGTAGAGTTATTCAAATTCAATTTAATCTCTATAAACCCATGCGTACTTACACTTTAGCTGCAATGGTTTCTATGGTTGGAGTGATTCTGCTATATGCTTGTTCCAGTCCTGCGGAATCTTCTCCTAATAAATCAATATCTATGACTGAAGCATCCATAATCATTGCCAAAGATGGTCTACTAAGTTTCTCAAATACCACTTCTGCTTCCATTGATGGCATTTTATCTACCACGCCTTTAGTCAGACCCCAAAAAGCTTTTTCGAGTGTCTCTATGCAGAAATATTTGAAAATCACGGCTTTATTAAGAAAAGAAAATATGTGTACTCAGTCATCGTAGGTAAATTTTTTGCCAATCGTATTGGTTAACTACTCCAAAGACCTTCACCAAAGCCAGAAAATTACTCCCAGCATAACCAACTATCAGATCTGATTTGCCTTCTAACTGAGGAATGAAAAAATCAAAAATTAATTGGATTTTCTTCTCACTGCGATATGCTCTCCAGATGCCATTTCGTAAACGCAACAGTATTCGTGCTTCGTTAGGATCTTCCAAATTTTGACGTTTAGGTTTAACTAACGCACAAGTACGAAATAGCTTTAAACAATCAATATCCTGAGTTGCGATCGCCTCAAAAAATTCCTCTAGAATTTGCTCCACCAGCTCTTCCAACAAATATTTCATCAAAAATGGCTGAAGCGTAAAACATACCTCTACTTCATCAACCACTTTCTCGATTAGCGATCGCCTTTCGAGTGCCGCAAGAACCTCAAAAATTTGAGAAAAGGGTGGAGGCATGAGTAGATCGTCCCGCAATCTTGATATGGTCAATGGTTCACGCTCGATTGTCAACCAATAAAGAATCTCCTTCTCCAATTCGGATAGGCGATCGACCTGTTGTTTGAGAAGCGACCTCATGCGATCGCCGATTACGATGGTATTTTCTTGCAAAAATGCTCGCACATCATTCCCAAACACCTCGCAAATTGTCGTGGCAATCATTTTTAGAGCCAGTGGATTACCACCGTAAAGAGTCGTGATTTCTTGCAGTTCGCGCTCATTGCCATGACAACCCCTTGCATTAAATAGTTCGATTACCTCCGTAATTTCTAAACCACGCAATCCTAAAGATCTCACTGGTAAGGACGATCCTTCATGCATAGCAACTTCTGTCGGCTTCTCGCGACTGGTCAGCAGTAAACAACTCTGATGGCGATCGCTTGCTAATCTGTTTAAGATTTCTCCATATCCTTCATAGCCTGTCTGATAGAACCCCGTCTGTGGTTTGACCTTTCCTTCACTACTCAAAAATATGGATTCCAAGCCATCAACGATCAATAAACAGCGATGCTGCTGGCAATAGTTGATTAGTTGATTGAGCCCCTGTTGTAACTTGTCAAAGCTCTCTGGTTCCTGAGCATTAGTAAAAAATCGCAGTAAATCTTGCAAAAAATCTTTTGGTGTCGGAGTGGACTGAAGCGATCGCCAAATCAACCGCTCGAATTTATCTTGTAAACGATCAGCGCAAGCTACGGCCAGTGAAGTTTTGCCAATCCCACCAATGCCCAAGATCGATACAACTTTGCAGCGATCGTCTATCAACCAAGTCTCTAGCAAAGCAAGCTCATCTTCACGTCCATAAAAATCAATCAGATCGGGAGATTGCGCCCAGTCTTGCTGAATTAGCGAGACTGGCTGTTTTGCGCCAGTGAGCATATTCTCATCTTCTAGAAAAATATTTTCAGCGATCGCTTGCCAATCCGCTAGCCCCACCGCTAGACAAATTGCCATAAATGTTTCGCGATCGATCGCAATGCCTCGCCAAAATCGTCTCAGTGTTGCCTGAGAGGTATGAGCTGCTTGCCACCATGCTAATGTCCGCGTTTTCGTCCAGCCTTTACGCCGCCTCGCGCGATCGGCCAATTCAAGCCCTTGTTTTGATGCTTTAAGCGTGGACATTTGTTAACTGGGTTAAATTAATTGTCGAGATTTTGCATAGCTCAATGAATATGAGAGGTATTAAAAAATATAGAATTATTTCAAACAACATCTCCAAATCCCTAGATCAAATTGATTTCATAGAAATGTAAATAAAGCCATGAGTATAAACCAAGCTCAATTTGAGAAACTAGTAAAAGAGTTAGATAAGTTTGTCCATCAGCAACCTCATAAATATAAACTAAGGGTAAAGTTACTAGCCAGTTTAGGATATGCCTACATCATCGGGCTAATTACTTTTCTATTAGGACTAGCAGGAAGTTTGATTTATCTTGGTATATTCTTTCGCTTACCAATATCCTATATTTTTATCAATGTACTAGTTAATTTTTTTCTGATTTATTTGGCAATAACTGCAATTTGGTTTACCGTAATTATTTTTAAATCTCTCAAGATTTATTTCCCAAAGCCCAAAGGAGTGGAACTAAATCGACAACAGACACCACAACTTTTCCAGTTCATTGATGATCTAACATCTACTCTACAAGCTTCCAAGTGCGATCGCATTCTGTTGTCAGGGGACTTTAATGCTGGAGTTGTGCAGATACCAAGGTTTTGGAAATTACATGAAAACTACCTAATATTAGGTTTACCACTCATGTGCGCCTTATCGCTTGAGCAATTTCGAGCAGTACTTGCCCATGAGTTAGGACATTTATCTCGCAATCATAGCCAATTACAAGGTCAAGTGTATCTTGTTCGCAAAACTTGGTATCAAGTATGGGTAAACCTTAAAGAATCAAGTTTGGATTCTACATTTCTGTTAAATGCATTCCTAAACTGGTATGCTCCTTTCCTTTATGCTTATTCATTCGCTATGGCTAGATCTGATGAGTACGAAGCAGATCGTTATGCCAAGGAAATAGCAGGTGCTGACATTATCGCTGAAGCACTAATTAGGATTGAAGTGAGTAGTCGATATATGCAAACAGCCTTTTGGGACAGTCTCTATAAGCAATACCACCACCAAAGCTTAACTCCAAGTAATGTATATACAAATTTAGTTGATTTTTTATCTAAGGATTTGCCCTCAGAGCAACAAGTTAAACTTCTTGATTTGGCATTAGATCAATGTACAAGTTATGCAGATACTCATCCTTGTTTATCAGAGAGGCTAGCAAGCATTGGTTACAATTCAGCCAACGATCAGCTAATGGTTCCCAATGTTCCAGCAACGAATGCTGCGAAAGTTCTTTTAAATGATTCTCTGGAATCTTATATAAGCTGTTTTAATAAGGAGTGGCAACTTCAAACATCTATTAAATGGTACGAATGGCATAAAGATTCTCAAGATTTACAGATGCGGATCGAATATTTGGAAAATCAGGCGAAAAGCCAGCCTTTAAAAATTGATAAGGCATGGGAACTTGCTAGTTTAACTCTCAATTTCAAAGGAGATACAGCCGCTATTCCCAAATTCAAAGCATTTCTTGATGTTGATCCCAAACATGCTGACGCAAATTATGCGATCGCAAATATTCTCTTGGAAAAAGGAGATGATCAAGGTGTGCAGTATATGGAAATGGCGATGGAGCAAGATTATGGAAAGGTCGTATCAGGTTGTGAGCTAGTCCGCGCTTTTATGCGGCAAAAAGGGGATTTTGAAAGAGCTGATTATTATCGAGAACGTGGGAATAGTCATTATCAATTACTTTTGCTGGCTCAAGAAGAACGGACATGTATCGATGCTAAAGATAAATTCATAACTCATAATTTGCCGAAAGATCTTCTAGAATCTCTGAGTAAGCAGTTATCAGATTATCCACAGATGAAAGAAGCATACATAGTCCAAAAAACTGTCAAGTATTTTTCTGAGCAGCCATTTTATATTTTAGGATTTGTACGAAGGCGCATTTTGAATGATGATTATGCCGAAGAGCGAGATCGCGAACTTTTACAAGATCTCCATACTAATTTGGAATTTTCTCATGACATATATATCATGCATCTAACTTTGTATAAATGGAATTTAAAACGAGCTTTATCTCGCGTACCGAAGTCAAAAATCCCACTTTATTAGCTTAATAAATGTTATGAAAGCAAGCCATTATTGGCAATTTGTGAAATTAAAGGCGACAGGGCAATGCATCCGCGAAACGATCGCAAATGCTAGAGAGTTTTTCTTGCAGCAATTTTCGGCAACAGATGAGCTTGCTGCTAAATTAACAGATTTACAAATTCAAAAACAATTATTGCAATTGTGGCAAAATGGCGATGCGATCGCAGAAATTTGTTTGCGATGCTTTATTTCTAATCAAATCGAACAAACCTGTTATCAGATCGCCAATCAGTTTGGGACTGAACATGGATTTCGATATTCAGACCTATTAGTTTTTGTGCTGAATGATTATATTGAACGCCATCAAAATCAGAGCAAATTTGTTTCAGTCGCCCGTGAAATTCTAGATAGTTTTGAGCCAGAACGCAGTAATTTAGCAACTTGGACAAGTCGTAAGGTTAAGCAAAATCGAGAGCTAAATACTTTTTTGTTGGAACATGGCGTTTATCTCATCAGCGATTGGGCGATACTCAATGACACTAGCACAAAGCAATTGGAACGCATTTATACAGAATTTTATCAAACTGCTCAATATTCCATTCAACAGACAAAGCATCTATTAGAAGCCTATCATGCCATTTATCGAATAGATCGATTGCAATCGAGATTAAATGGAAGCAAAGGTCAATGCCCTACACCTACTCCAGAGCAGTTACTGAAGATCGGCGAATATTTAGGCGTAAATCATGCTGTATCTATAGCGCCAACCAATATTCTGGATAAATTGCAAGAAATGGCAAGCAGATTACGTCAATATCGCATACAAGCTAGGGGCGGCAAATCCCGACAAGTCTCCCTCGATCAACCTAATTTGGCAATTCATCCTGAGACTTTATTAGCTAATTCCGAAGATGAGAATGAAGCATTTGCTTTCTTAGCAGCTTATCGCCAACAGTTTGAGCAAAGCCTAGAGAAAGCGATCGCAAAAGTAACTGACATTCGTCATACCAAACTCAAACTGCGATCGCCTATGCAAGCTGCAAATTTTCTGACTGGGCTGAGCTTATTTCACTGTCGTGGTCAAACTATGGCTGAGATTGCATCCGAGATTGGGCTAGAGGCTCAATATCAAGTAACGCGGTTACTTAAACTCAAGGAATTGCGATCGGATATTCGCCGTGAAATATTGGGCATTTTGCGCGAAGAAGTGATCGGACTAGTCAAGTTCTATGCCGATCCTTCACAGTTATCTGACCTTGATCAAAAATTGGACGTTATTTTGCAAGAGCTAGTAGAGGAAGAAATGGAATGCGCCGAAGCCGAAAGTATCAAAAGCAAAGGAATTCCTCTACGAAGTCGCTTTGCTGTAAGGCTTTGTAAGTATTTGCAGCAACTCAGATAATGAATTGCCTGCTACTGGCGTGGCAGGGCAACCACGGGGGGATTGCCCCAGATTTCCGCCATTGCAGGAATTTCTTCAACGTAATATCAGAAAGATAACATTGCATAACTCTCAACAAACTAGCGCTATGAATAGACAACAAATTAGAATAGGTAAATACCATAATGATGGCATTAAATTTACTCAATACTGGGGGAAAGACAATGCTTAGTGACTTTGAAACGCTCCCTATTGAATCGATCGCTTTGTCGTCCGAAATTATTCATCAAGCGATCGCCTTATCACAAAATGCTAGTAACCAATGGCAAACATATCTAGATGCGATCGCCTATTTGACGATATGTGAATGGCTACATGAGCGATCACCCTGTCTTGCTTCGGTAAAGCATTCTGGAGACATCACTAATAGCCAAGCAAATATTCATTATCTCAAGGTGAACGGCTTTACGCTTTATGTCTTAGGAAAAACGCCAGCTTCTGATGATTTGGTGGAAATACCTGCCGAGATTTTGCAGCCGCAAATCCCTATAAGTGAGAACAATCAAGCTTCAAGTAATACTTTTATTGTCATTGTCGAAATTTACGAAGAGATTGAAGAGGCTTTAATTTTAGGATTTAGTCATCATCTGCAATTAGTCAAACATCTTGCGGATCTAAAACGCGATCGCCTTGAGAATACCTACCAAGTGCCGCTATCCCTATTTGATGACCAATCAGAGCGCTTGTTACTTTATCTCCAACATTTGGAACCTGTATTAGAAACTGTCAATGCATCTCAACCCGAAGCGATCGCAGAATTGCCGCAAGTGAATATGACTGAGTTAATCCTCAATACTGGACTATGGTTGCAATCACAGCTAGATGAAATCGCTCAAACCTTAGCTTGGCAACTATTACCAACTTGGCAGCCCAATTATGCATCAGCATTACGCTCTCCTGCTACAGAACTGCAAACAATTGTCAGCGAAGTTGCGAGATTGACGGTCGATATTCCTGCCCATGCAAGAGCCGCCTATCAAGACTTTCAACTAGGCGATCGCCATTTGCGTCTATATGCGGCGGTGTGGGCAAATGGCGATCGCGCCGAGAATCCTGAATGGTCATTATTACTTGTACTTGGTTCTCAATCCAGCAACGAGATTCCCTATGGTGTGAGAATGCGAATTCGCGATCAGCAGCAAGTTTTAGTAGATCGCAGACTAGAGCCAAATACTAGTGACCTCTATCTTTATGCTTGCGTCACAGGCGAACAAAATGAAGTGTTTACAGTGTCAATTTCATTGCCCAGTGGTGTTATGTTAACCTTACCAGCTTTTGCATTTTATCCCAATGCACTCTAAATGTCGACTTATTACCTAGAAGTTGAGAAAATCGAAGCACAAAGTCGATTTATGTGCCGATTCCTGTTGTCTTGGGGAAAGAACCAACGCTTGCCTGTAGTTGCGATCGCCTATTCAGAAAGCCTTGCTACTAGCTATAGTGAATGGCAATCAGCCTACCTCAACTATTACCGCAATGTTGCATTAGGGGAATCCTTACGCGGTCGAGTTCAAGGCAGCGGTAGTTTTTCGCCTTCAACTGTGGATTGGTATGAGAAACTACGAGAAGCTGAAGAAAGACTACTCAGAGAATTTAACTTTTGGTTGCGTAGTCCAGAGCTTTATGAACTTTGGGAAGAGATCAAGCGTTCGGCTCGGCTTATATCCACTCAATCAGCTAAATCTACATCGGCTCATATTGATATACTGATTACTTGTTCTGAAGAGTTAAACTGCTTACCTTGGGAAGCGTGGAAATTACAAGATGAATTTGCCTCACTTGATACGGTACGCATTGCGAGAACCATCTACTCCAATATCGAGTTGTCCAATCCTCAAGATCATCGTCGTCCGAGATTGCTAGCAATTTATGGGGATGAAACAGGTTTAGACTTTCAGCATGATCGCGTTGCCATGCAGATTTTATCAAGATTAGCGGAAATCCATACAATTTGCTGGGAGGCTAACACAGCAAATAGAATCAATCAAAAACAAAAAATCTGTGATGCGATCGCAGATGAACAGGGGTGGGACATTCTCTTTTTTACGGGACATAGCGATCAAACGGATTTAACGGTGGGGAAATTACTGATTGCGCCCAATAATTCTTTGAATATGAGCGATATTGAGCCTTATTTACTTCAAGCGAAAAAGCGAGGTTTACAGATCGCAATTTTCAACTCTTGCAATGGCACGGCGATCGCCTCATGGTCAATCAGCAAAGTGGGAATTCCACAAGCGATCGCTATGCGTGAGCCAATCCACAATCAAGCCGCCCAAAGCTTTTTGGTTCAGTTCCTCAAAAATCTTGCCCAATATCAAGATGCGCATACATCCATGCTTGGGGCTTGTCGTTATTTGCAAGAATCGAGATTATTATTGCCCTCTGTTTACTTGATTCCTTCTCTATTTCGTCATCCTGACGCACCACTATTTCAGCTATTACCAATAGGTTGGAAGTCAATCTTGAAACGAATCGCACCAAATCCCTTGCAAGCGATCGCTCTCAGTAGTTTGCTAGCAATTAGCTGTATTCCCTCTCTGCAAGAATGGATGCTCGATAGTCGTGTTTGGCTGCAAGCCATCTATCGTCAGCAAACCCAGCGTATTCCCCAAGCATCGCCGCCCGTTCTTTTAGTGCAAATCGATGAGGCTTCTTTACAGAAAGCTGCGATCGCCGATCCCTCCCCGATGGATCGACAATATTTAGCGAAGTTAGTCGATCGCCTAGCTAGCCAAAAAGCTCAAATCATCGGCATTGATTATTTACTCGATCGCTCCCATCGCAATCTTAAAGATGGCAAAGATAATGGTCAAAGCGATCGCCTTTTAGGTCATTCTCTCCAAAACGGTATAAATCAAAAAGATGGAACTTGGTTTGTCTTAGCTTCTGTCTATAGTGAAGGCAATTGGTTAGAGACATTGCCTGAAATTGCCAGCAAAAATGGCACAGTGGATGGACATATTCATATGTCGGTACAGTATTTGCCGTTAGTTCAAACCGATGTGCCTAAATTGCCCTTTGCTTATTTACTAGCTGGATTGCATCGAGTCAGACAAACGCAAAATTTGCGATCGCCTTTAACTCCAGATGCTAGCCTCTTCAGCCAAGTCTCTGACAGATTAAGCATATATGGGAAGACATTTCGTAATCTG
>JANNDZ010000765.1:0-1678 GCA_031378395.1 Pseudanabaena sp. OTE_75_metabat_487_sub | reverse complement strand
GTGTTTCCTGCGCCAAAGGCGCAGGAAACACCAAAATCGGTTTCATAATGAGAATTGCTGAGCTTTTAGCCAAGAACTTGAGTTCTTGGCTATTTGTGTATCTAGGGGATTAAGACTCTAAGGTGAGATGATATAAATGTTATATGGCAGAGCAAAGCGATCGCTCTCATTTCTAATTTATTTCCAGTTACAACTATGCCAACTCCAGTAGAAACGCTTCCCATCGACTCTGAAGGACTTTTAAAACTCTTACGCCATAAAGAAGGAACTTGGGTGCAGTGGGGAATTGCTTGCCAAATGCTGCAAAAAATGGGAGAGAATTCCCTTGCAATTTTTGAAAATACGGGTTTTGAGCCAGTTCAACAAAATCAGATTGTCGTTGCTTCACAGGTCTATGCTAGCCTACAAGCTGGAAGCGCTACCGATATTGTACTTGCCCATTTTGAACAAAAAGGAAGTGACATTCTCAATGAGTTGCGTGTACTCAATCAATCTGAAAGAGTGACCATGGCAACCTTTGCTCTTGAAAAGAATCTTGATGTTTTAGAAGCCAAAGATGTAGTCAAGGCGATTAAAGAAGCTTCTTCCGTAGCAAATTTGCCTGAAGGATTTACCCGCCACCCTGGGGATGCAGTTGTATTACAAGTCCTGAAAGCTGCTCAAGGCAAAATCGATCCGCAAGAACGGACAAGATTGATTGCACGAGGCTTGTGTTTTGCCCATAGTGAAAAGGCGAGATCGGCGATCGAACGTCTGCTCACTGACATGGCTAACCCTACCAAAAAGAAAGCTCCCAAGCTGCCTAACTTCCGTTACGATGCCGAAGATAGTATCCCACGCATTTTGCCAGTCGTCGGGAATTTACCAATGTCAATTGATCAGTTCAAATCAGTTCCCTTTGCCGATGAAATTGCGCCTTTTGGGATTGTACATTCCTCAAGCGCATCCACATGGGCAACCCTACCAGGATGGTTTGTGGTTCATGAAGCGGAAGATGGAGTGATCGTTTCTTGTAATACAGATACTTTGCAAGCAGCGATCGCTCAAGAAGAAGTTGTTAGTACGATCCGTGATCGCGCTGAAGATATTTTAGTACTGGTCGATCGCGCCCAACGTGATTGGGACGAAAATGGCTATTTTGCGATCGCTGATGAAGATGGCAACCTCAAGTTTGCATGGTTTGAGTCTTCACCAGAGGTGAAGCTATTGGGCAAAATCACTCTAACTTTGCGCCCTAAACGCTTCTTTGACGAAGCCGCATCTCAAGATCGTTGGCAGTTTGAAGAATAATCCCAATTCTCAAAATGGCATTGCCATTTTGAGAATCTAACAAACAATGATCTATATTCATCAAAGTTATGAAAATACGTTCTTTTGTCTCAAGTTTGTTATTTTACTCTGTTCTATCTGTTACGCCTTCTACATTGGCGCAAACTTCTATTTCCATTAGACGAGACACATCAGCATTTCAGTCTCAACAGCTTCAGTCTGGAGCAATCTAAGTTATTGTCACTTACGAACGTTTGAGGGCACTAGTCAGCTAATCGGGGATGGGTGCTGAAACGCCCATTTCATGCCGACAAAAGCAAATACGTCGATCACGCTTTAACTGTCCAGTGCCTAGACCCTTAGCTTTGTAATACATCACAGTCGCGATCGCTGCCCTAAAAACAGTATA
>JANNDZ010000703.1:0-3791 GCA_031378395.1 Pseudanabaena sp. OTE_75_metabat_487_sub | reverse complement strand
TTGCGACTAGCTACTTATCCCAAATCAATAAATGGCGTAGCCATTTATTGATGAAAAAACCTTACATAGTTTGGGTTTCAATTTACGAACGAGTGACACTGCTTTTGTGAATTTGTATTAAAGCCTATTGAGGCTTAAAGTATGCTCCCTTCCCACCAAAGAAATAGACGCATAAAACCAAGAAATAGCGAGACGGGGCTGTGTCCCATCTCGCTATTTCTTGACTGGGAAGGGAGTAGTACAAAGAAGTTTATGAAAGGAAGGCTTTGTATTCCTTTCATAAACTTCTTTGTTTTTTAATTCACCGCAAAGCGCTGTCAAACTAATTACTTAACAATGCTTCGACAAATTCGTAGCTAGAGAATGGTCGTAAGTCTTCAATACCTTCACCAGCGCCGATAAATCTGATAGGTAGACCAAGTTGTTGCACTACAGCGATCGCGACACCTCCTTTCGCCGTGCCATCTAATTTCGTTAGAATCACACCCGTAATCCCTGCGGATTGGGCAAAGATTTCCGCCTGTTTGAGACCATTTTGTCCGAGGGTGGAGTCTAGAACCAGCAAAGATTCAATTTTTGCTTCGGAGGACTTTTTATCGATAATGCGGCGAATTTTGCTGAGTTCATCCATCAAGTTTTTCTTGTTTTGCAATCGACCTGCGGTATCGACGAGCAATAATTCAGTGCCTCTGGCTTGAGCAGCGCTAATTGCATCAAAGACGACAGCAGCGGGATCAGCATTTTGTGCTGGGTTACAAATCACATCTACATTAGATCTTGTTCCCCAACTCTTGACTTGCTCAACTGCCGCAGCCCGAAAAGTATCGGCTGCAGCGATCAGGGTTTTATAGCCAGACTTCACACTGAGATGCGAAAGCTTTCCAATGGTCGTGGTTTTACCAGCTCCATTTACGCCTGTAATCAACCAGATATTCAGTTGGTTTTTTTCAGGGATCAACATTGGAATTGGTTCGCCACCTCTTTGAGCTGCCACATCAAGCATCTCGCGCAAGATTTGTTTTAGATAGGCGATCGCTTCTTCAGGTGGTAAAACTTCTTTGCGGAGCTTATCTTGCAGCTTGGCAATAATTTGGTCAGTTGCTTTTACTCCAACATCCGCCTGCAATAGCAATGCTTCAATATCATCAACGGAGTCAGCATTGAGTGGACCTTGTCCAACGATCGCCTTGAGTTGATTAACTAGTGATAAACGAGTTTTGTCTAAGCCTTGCCGTAAACGGTTTAGCCATGTGATTTCTTCGACAGAAATTTCTTCGGGGCGACGACCTTGTGAGGCGAGAACTTCGGCTGACCAGATGAAATCATCGTCAAATTTGATGGTTGCTTTGCGTCTAGATTGAGCAGCGGGTTTAACTTCTGGCTCTGGCTCAATGATTGCAGTAGCTTCAAGCGCCGCGATGCGAGCAAGGCGATCGCTTTCCGACTGCATCCAAAAAGGAACTTCCGCAGTCTCAGATTCTGCTGTAGTTTCGATGCTTGCTTCAGCGATGACCGTTTCTGGCGATATTTCTTCTAGCGATATTTCTATTTTTTCTAGTAAGCTTTCTATATATGTCTCAACTGCTTTTACAGCAACTGTTCCAGGGATTTCTACTGTCGTTTCAACAATTTCTGGTTCCTCAAGCTTGGCTTCAGAATCAGGACTTTCAAGCTCAGGACTCTCTGGCTCAAGTGCTGAATCGCCAATCTCAGGCTGAGTAATTTCATGCGCAGTGATTTCTGTAGATTCAATAATTTCTGGCTCAGTAGTTTCTGGGTTAGCGGCTTCAGAGGCTTTATCCTCAGTAACTTCTGCCTGCTGCTGGACATTGGCATAGGCTGCCTTAGCCCAATTTAATAAATCTTGAGATGCTGGCGATGCGATCGGGCTAGGATCTTCAACAGATTCAGGCGTTTTTTCTTCAGTTTGGGCTGGCTCTACAGGTTGATTAGTCGTTGCATCTTTGTCATCATCAAACTTTCGCCGAAACCAGTTAAACACCATACTAATAACCTCGCGCAATGCCTCAATCTATAACAAATTTAATGCAAGTTTTAGAGAGCTCTAAGCTATATCTGAAACTACTATTAAATCTATTATCAGCTTACTAAGATAGTTTACGGTGTCTGGGTTATTAGCACTGAATCAGATCTAGACGGTTTTCCGAAGTCCATAAAAAAAGAAGTGACGCAAAGCGTCGCTTCTTTTTTTATGGGTTTACTTCTTTTTGATATCTTTTGCCATGTTTAAGAAGATATCCATGCTCGAATCTACACGAGTATTAAGTTTTTTGGGCTCAAATGTAGATTGAGGAGTTGGTTCAGAAGGCTGATTATTCGTTGGCTCTATTTTTGCATCTTCTACTTTTTCAGTTGCCGTGAAAGCGCTGGTAATGTCAGCCCCCTTGACCCCATTAATGGTAGGGAATGTTCTTCTAACAGCTTTTGGTGTGCGCATGTAGTCAATATCGCCAAGAGTTTTTGCCGAATCTTGATCTAGGAAGAAAGAAGATTGCTTATTCTCAGATTCGTCTTTTTTATCCTTTTTGCCAAATAAGCCGAAAAGAGCCATGTATTTATACCTATTTTTCTAAAATTTAGTCGAATTTGTTTTTATATTGCGTTATGTAACATTTTAGCAACATTCTGGGCATTAGCGATCGCAATGATGTTCAACAATAAAAAAGCAGCACCAAGTGCTGCTTTTTTTATATGACGGCGCAAAAGCGCTTATTTACTTACAATCTGTAGTTAGCATTGTTAATGCGCTCACGCCCCATGGACTCATCAGGTTTTTTGAGGGTGAACTTGTCAGCATTTGCTTTGATCAGTTCTTTTTGCGATTCGTTTAATCCAGCAATTTTTAGTACATCATCTAGCGAGTTGTAAGGCGAATTTTCAATGATGATGCGCCCCAAGGTGGGATACATGCCACGTACTTGGCGAAAAGTGTTGATGTTAGCGTTATTTAGGTCGATTTTGCTAAGATCCTGTGTGTAAAAATTGGTAGCAGGTAATTCTTCGGCAAATGCAGCGTTACTGCCAAAAGAACCTAAAAAGCCAGTTGTCAAAATTGACGCGATCGCCACTAATAAAACAGAAAAGCGTATAAGTGCTTTCATGCCTAAAATCTCTCTATTAAAAAAATAATTTATTCACTTTCGAGATTAGCAGAAAAGTGGAAACCCAAAGCCTTAGGGCTTGCAAATAGAGAATATGTAAATAATTGTCTCTATTTGTTAACATTTCTTAATGAAATTGAGAATATCTCAAAATTCGATAAATAAGCCTAATACTCTTCACTGTAATGATCCCAGTCATAGTCTTGAAGTTTTTAGCGATCGCATAGGTTTAAGTAACTATAAACAACTACAGAGTCGGTAAGTGCGCATAGGTAAAATAACTGTCTAGAAAATGGGTGGGTAATTACAACGGTTACTTTTGAATATGTTAAGTCTCGAAAACTTCCCTTGGCTCACGTTTATCATTGCCTTTCCCATAGTTATGTCCCTGATGATTGCCTTTGTGCCAGACAAAGGTGACGGCAAAACCATTCGCTGGTTTGCCCTCGTCGTCGGGCTGATTGACTTTGCGGCGATCGCCTATGCTTTCTGTACAAAGTATGACTACAGCAACCCCAACCTCCAGCTCGCTGAGAGCTATTCATGGGTTCCACAACTGGGGCTAAATTGGTCAGTAGGCGTTGATGGACTCTCGATGCCTTTGGTCTTGCTGACTGGATTTATCACCACATTAGCAATCTTGGCATCCTGGCCCGTCACCCTGAAGCC
>JANNDZ010000677.1:0-6762 GCA_031378395.1 Pseudanabaena sp. OTE_75_metabat_487_sub | reverse complement strand
CGACAATCTTCTCCTCGATCGTACCCTTAGCGACAAGGCGATAAATCGTCACAGGGCGCTTTTGACCGATACGATGGGCGCGATCGCTAGCTTGATCTTCCACCGCAGGGTTCCACCAAGGGTCCATATGAATCACATAGTCCGCAGCCGTAAGGTTTAGCCCTGTGCCGCCAGCTTTGAGGCTAATGAGGAAGACATCACCTTCACCCGCTTGGAAAGCTTCTACGCGCTTTTTGCGATCTTTGGCGGGAGTACTGCCATCTAGATATTGATAGCTGATTTTTTGGGAATCGAGATAATCACGGATGATATGTAGATGATCGACAACTTGGCTGAATACTAGAGCCTTGTGCTTATTATCCAGCAACTCGCTGACGACTTCACCGAAAAGTTGAAGCTTAGAACTTGGTAAAGGAATATCGGGTCTAACTAGCTTGGTATTACAGCAAGCGCGGCGCAATTTCATGATTTCCGCGAGAACTTGCAAATGTTTTTGTCCTGCATTTCCCTCGGCATTGGTTAATTTTGCGACTGCCTCACGACGAAGGGCTTCATAAAAGGCGAGTTCCTCTTTGGTGAGTTCCACTTGCAGCGTTACTTCCGTGCGCGATGGTAGCTCTTGCAGTACTTGATTTTTGGTGCGGCGGAGGATGAAGGGCTGAATTAACTTTTTGAGTTGATTGCGTGCTTCTCTGTCCTGCGATCGCTCGATCGGATTGGCATAGTTCGTATTGAAATTATCAAGGGAACCCAGTAGCCCTGGGTTAATAAACCGAAATAGATTCCACAGTTCGCCGAGATGGTTCTCGATTGGCGTACCAGTGGTGATTAGTTTGAAACCGCTTTGGAGATTCATCGCTGCTTGCGATCGCTTAGTTGCTGTGTTTTTAATTGCTTGCGCCTCATCCAGCACGACTGTTTGCCATTCGACTTTGGCGAGCATTTCACCAACTTCTTCTTGTTGGAGTAACCCATAGCTACAGATCACCATGTCAAAGGGCTGGAGATTGTCGAGAACCTTTTTGCGATCGCCTGTACCAAACACAATCACATTTAAAGTTGGTGCAAATTTGGCGGCTTCACCGATCCAGTTCATACAAACAGAAGTTGGCGCGACAATCATCGTTGAACCTTGCGGAGCGCGAGTGAGGATCAAGGCTAGGGATTGCAAGGTTTTACCTAAGCCCATGTCATCGGCTAAGCAAGCACCAACACCCCAATGCGCCAGCCTTGCTAACCAAGCAAATCCATCAATTTGGTAATCTCGTAAATCGGCAAGCAATGTAGATGGTAACTGTGGCTCATAGTTCCGCATTTCCTTGATTCTTTTGACATGAGCTTTCCAATGCTTATCAGCTTTCAGATCGTCGATTTCATCCACAAAATCTTCTAGTGCCAATGCAGCTAGAGGATGGAACCTTGTGCCTTTGCCATGTTTCTCCGATAGGCGACGGAACTCATCGAGACGATTCCGAAACTGTTGAGTTAAAGCAATAAATTGACCATCGCCAAGGGGAATAAAGCGGCTAGGAGTTTTATCTAGTAGTTCCAATAGGCGCTGCATATCTATCACTTTGTCATCGCCCAAGCGTAATTCACCTTCAGCCGAAAACCAATCACGGCTTTGGTTAATCGACATCCTGAAATCACCAAAGCCAGCTCGATGACTAATTTTCATCTTCTCGCCTTCTGGCCATTCCAAGACAATGCGATCGCCTAATGCTTGCAGTTCCAGTAATAATTCCAAACAGAATTCAGGATCATCAATCGTCCATTCGCTCTCATGCTCTTCAAAATTTTCTAATGTTAGACAAGCTGCGATCGCTTCATTGGCAAATTTTTTCTCTTCTTTTAAATTGCGAGTTGCTTGCAAGCGCTTACCATCAATTTCCGCTAGTACTGTTGCACCACCTGCCCCTGGGCGATAGTATGCACCTGCATTAGCAAAGGGACGCGCTAATATAGCTACCTTCAGTCCATTCCCCGCTGGCAAAATATGGACATGGGGTTTGCTATCCGATGGCACTTCCTCAGCATCACTTACGCCGCCGCCAATATCAGAATGTACTGTCACAATCGAAGAGATCCCATGAATGGCAGCAAGAACTTTATCCTTAGCTGCTACAGGTATTTCGAGATGATTTTTTCTACCAATAATTTCAGTGATGCGGCGATGGGATTCATTTACTTGAGTCACTTTTAGGCGCGTGGGGCTTTCCTTGGTAACGACAAAATTCTGCCCATCCTTTAATTGCGGCGAAAATTCTAAAACTAGGCGATCGCCTTTTCCAGCTTTGACCAATAGCTCTGGCTCACCTTTGGCAATATCGACACGAGTAGTTGGTGAATCTTCCCAAAACACTAACGGATGTCCAACTAAGGCACAGATCGTATCTTCATCAAACTCATATTGGCTCTGTCCATAATATCCGTGATAGGAATAGACCTGCACATGGGAGCAGACGATAATATCTTGCGGAGTCATGTAGGGAAACTCGTGCACCGACTCTTTCAGTCGCTTTACTGCAATATTTCTCCCTGCACTCCATACGCCCTTAGCGTTGATTTTCTGTTCTCGTGGTTGGATTGTACATAAGCCCTTGTTAAAGGTAATAAACCATACCAAACGCTGTGGTGAAGTATTGGCTGATTTTGTTTGTTCCTGTGGCGATTTGCTGAGATTCAGTAAAGCATTTAGGCTCAGTTCCCAAGTCTCTTGAGGACGAATCAGATTGACAATCGTAGGGATTTGGTTCCCTTGACGTAATTTTTTAGCATGTTTCTGATGAATAGAATTAGTCACCAGTTCTCCCAGTAATTCTGCTGTCTCCATTGATAGCCAATGATATCCAGCATTAACCGATTGCTTCAGCAATGGCTCAAGAATTTTCGGCAATTCAATTCTCGCTTTTTCAGGATTTACCCAATAGAGACAAAGCGCGCTAAAGAATGCTTCTAGACAATGGCTTTCGGTGTGATTGTGAATATATTCAGCGCTGAGCAAATCCTTTTGCGGGATATCACCCAATTGGAACTTTAAAACCTTTTGCAATCTACTATAGGAAACTTGTAACCAATGATTTGTCTGCTTTGCCATGATGGCGGTATAGCCTTCGGCTTCGCGCATACTTTCGGCAGTACCTTCCTGAATTAGAGCTAGTATAAAAAATAACCCAGGTTCTCCACTGAAGTAGATTTGACGTTTACCTGTGGCTTTTTTGATTGTCTTCAGAGATTGTCGAAACTGCACGATCGCTAACTCGCGATCGCCTTTCAGAAAGTTTAACCACGCTAACAAGGCATTTCCCGCTTCTTTATAATCAAGGGATAAGCGCTCATAAGCCGCTTGAGTAGTCTCTAAATCCCCCCGCAAAAGCCCCTGCTCCATTAAGATTAAGAGTAAAGCATCAGCAAAGTCATGCTCTCGATCTTCAATCTGTGCTGGAACATCTTTTTGAAGATTTTCAAGTATTAATGCCCAAGCCTCATCGGTTTGCTTTAGTTTGAGCATTCCATTCGTCAAAATAGTTGCTAAAGCGATTTCATGAAATTCTGGCTTGAGCGTCTGGAACCACTTAGAATCAAAGGGGTTATTACAGACCTGATACAAAATCATGTCTAGTGTGATTCTCTGTTGAGGATATCCATATCGATAAAAGTCTTCAAATTGCTTGGTGACAAATTTCATGTCTTGGCGATAAATGCCAATTCTAACTTCACGAATAAACTGTGATTCACTGCGAAAACTGCGTGAGTCAGCTCGACCATAAGATGGCACAGGAATCTGTAATTCGATCGCACTGACGATTTTCTCGAAATTTCCTGAATGCACGGCATCTCGTACAGCAATATCCATTAAATAGGTATTGCATTGCGTCCCTTGCGAGCGGTCTTGCGTGAGTAAATTTAATTTTAAAAAGCGATCAACATATCCCTTTAAACTTATGGCAGTAAAATGCTTGTTTTCTTTATCTTTAAGTCCAATCTGAAGCAAACAATCAAAATATACGCTGCGATTGATTGGCTCATAGGCGATCGCAAATACTTGGATCATCTGTTGTTCTAATGCTGACAACTTACGATAGATTCCTGTTAGAGGTTCATAGAGTTTGGCAGAATCAACTTGGAGATCAGGCATATTTGAAGTTGGTGTTGGGGGAATAGTTGCTACAGAGGTTAATGGGCATTTACAACAAGATCTGCCGTAATACCAATCCTCAAAATGGCGTTGCCATTTTGAGGGATTAAAACCTTTATGGGGCTTGTTTTTAAATTGCCGAGAGTATAACTACACTTTTGGCAATTGGTATAAATTGGTTCAGCTATTGTGAAACGTTAATTGTAACAAAGATTTAGGTTTCAGAATATAGCGATCGTGATAACAGATATTTTAGTTAATCCTAGTGGCAGTTTAATGCGTACAATACTAGATCTAGTATTAAACCAAGCATTACAAGATTTCGACTCATGGAAGATAAGTTGATGTTAATGATCCCAGGCCCAACACCTGTGCCTGAACAGGCGCTGTTGGCTCTGGCAAAAGCTCCCATCGGACACCGCAGCGGTGATTTTAGCAAGGTCATGGCAGATGTGACCGCCAAGCTCAAGTGGCTACACCAAACCACTAATGATGTGTTAATTCTCACCGTAAGCGGTACGGGGGCGATGGAGGCAGGCATCATTAATTTCTTAAGCAAAGGCGATCGCGTACTTGTGGGTGACAATGGCAAGTTTGGCGAACGCTGGGTCGAAGTTTGTCAAGCCTATGGTGTCAATGCTGAAGTGATTAAGGCGGAATGGGGTAAAGCTCTCGATCCTGAAGAATTTCGGATTAAGTTAGAAGCTGATACCAACAAAGAAATCAAAGCGGTAATCATCACCCATAGCGAAACTTCGACAGGCGTTCTCAATGATCTGGTGACGATTAATCGGCATGTTAAAGCCCACGAAAAAGCGCTGATCATCGTCGATGCGGTTACAAGTTTGGGAGCGATGAATGTTCCTATTGATGAACTAGGCTTAGATGTTGTTGGCTCAGGTTCTCAAAAAGGCTACATGATCCCTCCTGGCTTGGGGTTTGTAGCGGTCAGTCCTAAGGCATGGGAGGCATATAAAACGGCGAATCTACCTAGGTTCTATCTCGATTTGGGCAAGGCTCGTAAGGATGCTGCCAAAAATTCCACACCTTTTACTACTTCGGTGAATATGGTAATGGCTTTACAAGCTTCCCTAGAAATCATGCAACGTGAAGGTTTAGAGAATATTTTCGCTCGTCATCTACGTCATCGTGAAGCAACTCGCGCGGCGATGAAAGCACTCAATCTGGGCTTGCTTGCTCCCGATGATGCAGCTAGTGCATCAATCACATCGGTAGTTCCACCTGAAGGATTGGATGCAGAAAAAATCCGTGCCACGATTAAGAAGAAGTTCGATATTGTCATGGCTGGTGGTCAAGATCATCTCAATGGCAAGATCTTCCGTATTGGACATCTTGGCTTTGTTGGCGATCGCGATATTCTCACAGCCATTGCCGCTCTCGAAGCATCCATCTCGGCACTTGGCTATACCAACTTCACCTATGGTGCTGGTGTAAAGGCTGCAAGCGAAGCTCTTAACAGCTAGATACTTACAGCGCTTTGCGCTCAGACCCAAACCAATAAATTTGTTAAAAGTGCTGCTTTGCAACACTTTTAACAAATTTATTGCCATAAACAAAAAGCGGCGCGATGCGCCGCTTTTTTATGGATTAATCGAAGTATAAGCACTTGGGCATTTATAGCCTTCGTCTTGATTTTGAGGTGTGGGTGGGATTTGTTTAGTAGGAATATTGCTTTCACATAGCAGTAATTTTGTGGCTTTTTGATTTGGTTCAGAACCAGCGATCGCATAGACAATTCCTGTATAGGCTTTTAATCCATCTTTTAAAGGGATTGCACTATGCTGCACCAAATCTCCCAAGATTGTAACTTTGTAATTATAAAAATCTGAATTAAGGGATAGTCCTGATTTTAACTGATTGATATCTTGAGAGAATTGTCCTTGTTCTTGGAATATTTGCTGCTGCGATCTCATGATTACACGAACATAGGATTTGCTCTCTGCTTCACGAATTAGTACAGATGAGCTAACTAAATCAGGCGATCGCAAGATTTTGACATCATTAGCGACAGTTATACTATCAGAAATTTTAGTTAATTGCTGCGGTTGAGTATCCAAAACTGTGGGACGAGGTTGCTCAGGAACCGCATTGGCAATTTTCAACTTTCCATCATTGTCGATTTCATAAATAGTTTGAGTGGTGAGATCGCCAAAAACAAGATCTAGCTGCTGTGGATTTGTGCTGGAGTTGACTTTAAACTTCCCTGCGATCGCTGTTTTACCTAATGACAAATCACCCAAAATATAAACATCACCATCAACATCATTTTGGGTTGCAAAAATTGCTGTGCCAGTTTTGACTCCATCTTGATTTTTGAATTCCCAAGTTCCAGCGAGTTTGTAATTGGTTGAGTTTTTAGCGCGATCGCCCGTGCTATTACAACCTATCAATCCAATCGTGACACAGGGAATGGCGATCGCCTTAAAGATCGTGATCGCAACAGCGCTTTTTTTGGCAATTTGGATTCTCATGTTTCGGTTGATATTTTCCAGATATATATTACTCCCTTCCCACTGAGTAATGAGTGGTGGGTGGGGTTTGCACCCGCGAAGGGGGAGAGAGTGTGTTGTAATAAATCGAGATATTAAAAAAAAAAAAATAAA
>JANNDZ010000613.1:0-1682 GCA_031378395.1 Pseudanabaena sp. OTE_75_metabat_487_sub | reverse complement strand
CCAGTCTCGATTAACGCGCCGATTTTTAGCTAATACTAACCAAAAAGTTTCTATCTTGGGCGTATTAGAAGTCTCAAGTGAATCAGGAGTTGTCAGTTTTACTTCTGGTGGCTCGATATTTTAGATGATCTCTTCGGTGATGTTTTCTGGCATATCAAGATTGCTTGATTTGAGTAAAAGCTGATTCTAATTCTGGATTTGTTATTGCTAAGGCGCTCTCATACCATTCATGGATAATTGCTTCTAATTCATTCCATGCTTTGTCGAAATTTTTTGGTTCTTGTAAGGCAACTGAGCGATAGGCTGAGATAACTTCGTTAATAAATTCATTCAATTCGTCTGCGTCAAATGCTCCAAGCCAACCATAGGGATGCTCGGCTCCAATTTTTTGGTTTAGCAATAAACGGAAGGCTATATTGAGAAGTTCGACAATTTCGCGGCTATGTTGGGCAGTTTTTACAAATAGAGCTACGTCTTCTCGCCGCAGTAGGGCAAAGGATTGATCGTTGCGGGTAATGGTGATGGGATGTTCTAGGGCTTTGTCTAAGATTCTGCCTGGTTGACGATTTAGCTCGGTGGCTGTGACTAGTTCATCTGAGTAAATGGAGTTCATAGTTTTTGGTCAACAATTTTATTTGAGCGAGTGGGAAAATTGTAATAATTGTTTTTGGAGAATAGCTATAGATGTACGTACTATTCTACGTTGATTTAGTTTAAAATAAAAGCTAGTTGATGGGTCAAAGATGATGACTGAAACTTTTAATCATGGCTATGCTTTGTTGATCGGTGTGGGTCGGTCACAATATGAAAAGTTGTCTTTGCCTGTAACGGTTAAGGATACACAAGCGATTTATGGGGCGCTAACCGATCACGATCTTTGTGGTTATCCTCAAGAACAGATACGGGTACTGAATAATGCTGAAGCTACTCGTGATGGGATTTTACAGGGTTTGAGTTGGCTGAATGGAAAGGTGGAATCTGACCGTGAGGCTACAGCGATCGTTTATTATTCGGGGCATGGATGGGTTGATAAATCTGATAATCGCTACTATTTGCTACAGCACGATGTAAAGCCTACTAAATTGGCTGAATCGGCGTTATCGGCTGAAGTATTTACAAATGCGATACGCAAGATTGAGGCTGAAAGGTTGTTGGTTGTGATTGATAGCTGTCATGCGGCGGGAATGGCGACTTCTAAGGATGCTGATGCTGATTTAATGGATGAGTTTGATGGGTTTGAGCGTGTGGCGTTTTCTAAGGGGGGAATTGAGGATCTGAAACGGGGTAGGGGTCGGGTTGTGTTTACTTCTTCGGAGGGACATCAGGAGTCATGGATTCTCAAGGATCAATCACTGAGTATCTATACGTTTCACTTCTTGGAGGCTTTGCAAGGTGCAGGTAATCAGGTTGGCGATCGCGTGGTAAAGATTTCCAATTTGATGAATTATTTGGGTAGGTCTGTGCCTGAGACAACGCGACAGGCTTACGATCGCGACCAAACGCCGCATTTTGATTTTGATACGGGTGATTTTGCGATCGCGATGTTGCGGGGTGGTAAGGGTTTGCCTGATAAAGAATGGGATGTGGTGAAATCTGAGGCAAGTCAGAAGATTAATAAAATTGCTGATAATATTGTACAGAACGGCAAATACATCACAAATATTAATGAAGCACATGGGTTG
>JANNDZ010000595.1:0-7539 GCA_031378395.1 Pseudanabaena sp. OTE_75_metabat_487_sub | reverse complement strand
GATAGAACTCAACCGCTTTCTGGTAATCACCGAGTAAAGCATAGGTAGAACCTAGATTGCCAGATGAGCTTGCTTCACCATAGAGATCGCCAAATTCTCTAAATATTTCTAGAGATTGCTGATGTAGTTTAATTGCTTGCTCATAATTTTTTAGTGAACTGTAAACATTGCCTAGATTGCTAAGAGAAATTGCTTCGCCATGTCGATCTCCTATTTCTTTTTTTATTGCAATAGCTTGTGCATAAAAACTAATTGCTTGCTGGTACTGTTTGATTGACAAATGAGCTATACCTAAGCCGTTAAAGTTCTTAGCCTGTCCTTGCCAATCTCCGATTTTTATGGCAATCTCTAGAGATTGCTGAAAGAAATGAATCGATTGTTGATACTGCCCCAAATCGCTGTAAGCACTACCTAAGCCATTTAGAGCATTTGCTTGTCTGTTTTGATCGCCTATCTTCTGTGATAGCTTCAATGCTAGATTATAAAATTCAACTGCACGATTGAATTCACTCAAACTATCATAGGCATTCCCTAGTTCAATCAAAATATCTATTTGAGTAGAAGGATTGCGATTTGATTCTGAGTCAGAAACAGAGGGATTAGCTTCCGTTAGTAGCCGATGCAATAGATTAATTCGTTCTTGCTTTTCAGGCTTGATATAACTGCCAAAAATCCGATCTGAGTTAATGGTTTTATCCTCAGCAAACTCCTTCGCTTCCTGTGATGTCTTAAACTTAAATACCCCAGATTTCCATGCCCAAAAATCAGGCGCAAAATTAGCTACACGGGTGATCGCATAGTCGGGCAACACAAACACCACAGGATGAGGAACTATCCGTGCATAAGCATCTCGCACAAAATTCAAATCCACTAAAAACGGTGGATAGTCTCCCACCACCCCGATCGCATTTTCTAAACCACTCAATACCAACACCAACTTCTTCCCCTCTTGGCGCGGCAAAGTCTCTAGACGCTTGCTCAACTCATCTAACAAATATCGCAAATCAGGATCATTAAATTCCCAAGCCTCTAGCTGCAACTCCTCCCACTCAGGATCGCTAGCAATCTCTTCATTTAGCGCCGCCACCAACGCCACCCCATCTTGCCAAAAATTACACTCTGCAAATGCGATCGTGAAACCCTGCGACAAATCCAACATCGCCAACAATCCCTGAATCGCATCATCATTAAGCGATCGAAAATTAAGCGTATTTTCTTCTTCTTTGCGATCAGCTTCTGTCATGGCATTTATGGATTCTTAGCAAGATAATCTTCCAACGCTCTCTTAAATAGACGGCTCCTAATTACCACTGGATTAAGATAATTCCAACGTTCTAGCCCGTTATATTCCAAAACTGAAATATTCGATAACATTAGCTGTCCCACATCATTTCTCGGTACATTTTTCTCTAAATAAACCTTCACCAAAACTGGATAATGTTCATCAGGGATAATTCGCTCAAGAGTGAATTGTTGTTGATTAATCGCATAGGTCACATTCTCATCATTTACCTTGTCTCGACGACTAGTCCTCGCATTTTGAATCGCTCCTCTGACTATCTGCATCATTTGCCGAACGTGACCACCACTATATTTTGTTAACTCCAATAAACATTGTCGAGACTCAAAAATCGCATCAACGTCGATCCGTTTCTCAATCAAACTTGCCACTGCATCTAAACCCTTGGCACTATACTCAGGCTCTTTTCCACTGCGATCGAGAGGATCATAATTGTAAATATTGATCATGGGAATGATATGGTAATTCGGAAAAGCAGCGCTAACACCTTTAGGTGAATAGACGGCTGAAATTGGCACAGTATAAACAATCGAGCAATGTAAATCTTTTAGCTGTGAGGCATAGTCAAAAAACAAATGATTAGCGACAGGAGGAGGACAGCGATCTAAATTATCGAAAATTATCAAAAAGTCTTTGCATTTGGGAAACTTTTTCTGCCACTTTCTCAATCCATCATCCAATAGTAAATTGATATCAGTTTTTAAGCGTTCCACATCTTTTAAAAGAGTTTGCCTAACTGTCTTTTTGCCCTGATGCGAAGCCTTAACTTGCCCTAAAAGCTTTAAAACAAGTTTTGCTAAAAATGGCGGCACTACTCCCACAAAAGGAACCTCAGCATTTAAAGTTACTTCTCCTTCTACAGAAATTGACTTGTCTACTGATTCCACTGTTTCATTGGTTACTTCTTTAAACCATTCTTCAAAATTTGATAGTAATTCAGTATCAAACTTCAATCCCTTTTTACGCAGCTCAAACTCTACCCACTTGATCACAATTAAGTAGATATCAGTATATTCAGCATCATTAATATCCGTTTCGTTTGAAGCATCAACATAAATTACTTGATATTCATCTTGCCAACGCTTTTGAATTAGTCTTAATTCTGTGCTTTTGCCACTACCTCTATGTCCAGTAAACAAAATTGTGACATAATCTCCAGACTTTTGATCATCTAAAATTAGCGTAATGCTATCGATTGCATCAGTTTTGCGCGTCTTTGACAAATCCACATAATAGCGCTCTAGCTCTACATCTTGGAGCGGAACCACATCGCAAACGCGATAAGCATCTTTGAGATTAGTTGCCAATATATTGGATGGTGTAGTCATAGGATTTAGATGTCAGAATTTTAAGTTCAGGATTAGTGCTGCTGATCTTTGCCTTGCGATTAATTTACCACCATAAGCCAATCAGGGCGAGATTAACTTCGGTGTAACTTGTGCCTTCAGTTGGTTGCACTTGGTGCTGACTAGCGAGAATCTCCCGTAGAGCTTCCAATTCAATATTATTTTGGGCGATCGCCTTATTTAACTTGTCCTTAATCGGCTTCAGAACTAGCCGAATCTGCATCGCCCGAATCGAATCAGGAGCACGATCTTCGACGAGGACATGGCTTTGTAGTAAATTAATCGATTTGAGATTCTGTTGCATCGCGATCGCGGTTATCTCCTTGCTCACTTCATCCACAAATTGACGATTAACATATTTCAATACTACAGGCTCTAGCAAAAACATCACCTCATCCTGTTCTGAGACTTTCTCAATTAGCGATCGCCAGCGCAATGACTCCAGAGCATTGATTAATTCAGAACCAGAGGCTTGCAAGTTCATCTCCGATCGCAAGGTTGAGAGTGATACTGGACGATGCTTGATTGCTAGCCAATACAGCACATCTTTTTCTAGCTTAGAGAGACGCTCAAACTGTTGATAGAGAAGAGTTCGTAATACATCCCCAAGCGCAAGGGCAGTCTGTTTAAGAAACTCCGAAACATTGCCATTAAATAATTCCTGAATCGTTCCCGCCACGATCCTTAAAGCCGAAGGATTGCCGCGATATTGTTGCACTAAAGCCTCTAAACCATTTTCAGTCCCTTTAAAACCTCGCGCTCTTAATAATTCAAAAGCACCTTGTCTCTGCAATCCATTCACTTTGAAATAGCGAATTGGCTGATCATCCCCTTGATGCATCGATATTTCTTTTGGCTGTTCCCGCCCAATCAAAATCACCGAACTTTGATGTCGTTCCGAGCCAACACGCTGCAATAATTCCGCATGGGATTCGCAGCCTTGGCGATAGGCTCCCACCAGTTCTCCATCTTGGAGTGTCGCCTCAAAGTCATCCAATACAACTAAGCACCGCTTTTGGCGCAAAATGTCTAACAGATCAGAAATGCCACAACTAGTTTGTTGTGAACTATTGAGAAATTGCAACAGATCGGCGATTAATTGCGAGGTCGGTTGTGCGCCCCGTAGCGATCGCCAAATAAAGCAATCAAACTGCGATTGGATATTTTCGACCAGTTTTACTGCCAGTGCGGTTTTACCGATGCCGCCCATGCCGCAAATTGCCAAGAGATGACAGCGATCGCGCACAACACATTGCTCTAGTTTGGCTAGTTCCTCTGTGCGCCCATAAAAAGTTTGAATATTTGGAGCCTCGCCCCAATCCGCCAAATTTGCCCCAGAACTAACTTGAGAGTTGGCGGTTGTATTGTGCAAACTTTGGCGTTGAGCTTTATATCCTTTCGCCTCTAACCATTCAGGCACTTTTTCCCAGCGTAGAGTATTGATCGGCTGATCCGCGATCGCCTCAAGCGATCGATACAGCCCCTTATTTAGCTCAACTCGCAGAGCCCCCGAAGTCCAAGTCAGCTTAAATGCAAGCTGCCCTGGGCGATAACGACATAGCAAACCACGCAAGCAAGCCTTTTCAAATGGCTTAATTTCTTTGCCACTAGAAGCTTGTAAATCTGCATAAAGCCGATTTAAATCCCAATTTTGGGCAGCTTCGGGGAACAGCCCTTCAATGTGATCATGGTCAGATAACATGACAGGATATGGCGGCGAGCGATCGCATAGATGTGTGTCGGGAATTTCGATTATTTATCGATTTATCTGAATCGTAACAAAAAAGTGGCGATCATCTAGAGATAATGCTTGAAGTGGCGGATGGTTTCAGACTCAGATCCATATAAAATCATGCATATGCAAACGTCGGGTAAAGCCAGCAATGTTAAGTAAGCTACAACAACTAGGAATAAACGCAGATGGCCGCTATGCCAGCGATACAGAATTGCAGTTTATGGATACCTATATCGACTCCTTTGATTCAAGGGTTGAGGCTTATCTCCGCATCAAAGAAGTAGAGAAAGAAATTGTCGAAACTGTTTTAAAAAAACTACGCACATCCCATCCAAAATTGCTTTTACCGAAGGGTGAAGACTTGCAAGGTAAATGGAAACAAGACACCTTAAGGGTTTTACGTCATTCAGCAATGACCGTTTTATTAGATGATCCAGAGCTTTTACGACAGCAGTTTTTGTATTGGTTCCAGACGATCATGCAAGCATTTGGGGCACAAGAAGTTTGTAATATCACTTATTTGATTATGCAAGATGTGGTCAAAGAGCTACTACCCCAAAATGTTGCCGATTTATTATGTCCAATTTTAGAGATAAATCGTGATTTGCTGGGAACTAAGACCAAAAGTTTATAAAAAAAGATGTAGACAAGAAGTATCTCCATCTTTTGTGTTTTTTTACATTGATATACAATAAATTCACAAAAAAAATTCCACAAAAATTTGCAGCCTAAATGTGAGGAGTTAGAGCTTACCTAGCTCATTAGTAATTATGGGGAAAATTAATTCTGTTTCTTGGCGATCACGCCTGCGTTTCCTAGTTTTAACATTCTTAGGATTTGCGATCTCAATGATGATCAATTTTCCTTTTTGGGCGATCGCTCAAACTCCCAATACAGCTAGCAACACAATTGATCAATCCCCACCGCCTAATCAAGTTAATCAATCAGCCCCACCTAATCTACCGTTGATCAGACCATTGAATGGCAATGAATTACGCGGCATCTGGCTGACTAATGTTGATAGCGATGTTTTGTTTTCGGCTCAGAGTCTTGAAAAAGCAATTAAAAGACTAAAGCGTTTAAAGTTTAATACCCTATATCCAACGGTTTGGAATCGGGGATACACACTCTATCCTAGTAAAGTTGCCAAAGCTAGTTTTGGTGTCCCTGTTTATCCAATACCTGAGCTTCAAGAGCGAGATATGCTTGCCGAAGCGATCAAGTTTGGTCATGAACAAGATTTTGCAGTAATTCCTTGGTTTGAGTATGGCTTAATGACCGAGGAAGGTTCGGAGTTAATGCGCAAACATCCTGACTGGATAAGCCAGCGCAAAGATGGTTCCCATGTTTTCTTGCATGGCGAAAGAGATCAACATCGTCTTGCTTGGCTAAACCCCGCCCATCCGCAAGTTCAAAAATTACTCACAGATTTAATCTTGGAGGTTGTTACCAAATATGATGTTGACGGCATTCAGCTTGACGATCATTTTGGGATGCCAACAGAACTTGGCTACGATGATTACACGATCGCTTTATATAAAAAAGATCACTTCGGTCGATTACCACCAGAGGATATCAATGATCCTTCATGGATGCAGTGGCGTGCCAAGTACATCACTAATTTAATGAGAAAGATCTCTAAATCAGTTAGAGCAATCAAACCAAACTGCTTAATTTCTCTTTCTCCTAATCCTAAGGATTTCTCCTATAAGAAGTACTTGCAAGATTGGTATAACTGGGTTTATCTCAAATATATTGATGAATTAATTGTGCAGGTATATCGTGATGATATTGACAATTTTAAGCGGGAATTAGAACGTCCAGAGTTGCAGGAGATTCGCTTAAAAATCCCAGTAGCAGTGGGTATTTTAACGGGTTTAAGAGTCCAAAATATTGATATGAGGCAGATAAAAGGTCAAGTAAAAATCGTGCGTGAACTTACCCTAGATGGCTTCTCATTCTTCTTTTACGAAACCTTAGGTAATCGTGATGCTTCCTTTGAGACACTTCTTTTTGCGCCTGCGCCCCGTCCAGATTTAAGAAATATTGCTTCTAGCTAAAAATAAAAGCGGCGTAAAGCGCTGCTTTTATTTCTAAGAGAGTTGTGGCACGAAGTGCCGCAACTCTCTTTTGTTTTTTGACACAGGCGAAAACTATAGAACAAAAAAAGTTTTAATCTTCTCAATAAATATAGCGGGATTCTCGAAATGTATATTGTGACCACAGCTAGGTATCACTTCTAGTTGAGAGTTCTTACATAGCTGCTGCATCTGTCGATTTATTTGCACAAACTTAGGATCTAACTCACCTGCAATTAACAATAGTGGAATCTCATTTCCAGATAATTTTCCCCATAATGATGGTTGCATTCCCGTACTGAGATTGCGTAAGGATTTGGCTAACTGCGCGGGAGAGTTGTTTAATCTTTGCTCTAGCATCTGGGAAAAATGCCGATGAGATCGCAGGTTAGCAAAAATGGGCTGCTGATACCAATTTTCCAGAAATAATCGAAAATCGCCAGTTTCTAACTTTGCAGCAAGTTGTCGATCCTTGACTAGGCGATCTCTTCTGGCATTGGCTGATGATAATCCTGCGGATGCGGATTCGAGGACAACTCGATGAAAATATTGTGGGAAATGAATTGTTAAATATAGAGCCAACCTACCGCCCATCGAATAGCCAACTAAAAAACAACAATCTACACGAAGTAAATCCAAAAATTTGATGACAAAGTTTGCGCTGGACTGTATTGTGTAGGAGTCATCTTGATCCGTCCTTTGATCTATAGCACAAGTCTGACCATGCCCCAGCAAATCGATCGCCACACAGTAAAACTGTTTCGACAAAATCGCGATCGCTTGTTTGAACTCAAAGCGATTTCCCATAAATCCATGCAAAAACAAAATTGTGGGATGGTTGGAGTCGCCCTCTGAGCAGTAGCTAAAACAATAATTATCAATTTGCGCCTTGAGTACCATATCCAAATAATGCAAACGAGACAATGAACGAACAGGAAATTCTGAAAGAAATTGAGAGCGCCAGAGCTTCAGAAGCTACGTCTCTCTATCTTAGTGAACTACAGATGGCGGCAGTTCCTGAAGAGATTGGCATGTTGAAACATCTAGTTTGGCTGTATCTCAGCGAAAATGAATTGACTT
>JANNDZ010000588.1:0-2395 GCA_031378395.1 Pseudanabaena sp. OTE_75_metabat_487_sub | reverse complement strand
TCGATCTCGCTAGTACACCGCTGATCAGAGCCACCTTAGTGGTGCAATCGGACGCTGAACACTTCTTGCTTGTGTCGATGCATCACATTATTAGTGATGGTTGGTCGATCGGCATCTTGGTTGACGAACTGACAGCACTCTACAATGCTTATATACAAGGTATACCGCCTAACTTAGCCCCCTTACCGATTCAGTACGCCGATTTTGCCCTGTGGCAAAGACAGTGGCTCCAAGGTGAGGTACTGCAACGCCAATTGACTTATTGGCAACAACAATTAGCAGATGCACCTGCCTTGTTATCCCTGCCCACAGACCGCCCCAGACCTGCGGTACAAACCTTCGCTGGTGCCTATCAAAAGTTTGCACTTTCACTGGAACTAACTCACAAGTTGACAGCACTGAGTCAGGGACAAGGGGTAACTTTGTTTATGACATTGTTGGCGGCGTTTGATACATTACTGTACCGCTATACCGGACAATCAGATATTTTGGTGGGTTCTCCAATTGCCAACCGCAATCGCAGTGAAATAGAAGGATTGATTGGCTTTTTTGTCAACACTTTAGTGCTGCGCACCGATCTATCTGAAAATCCGAGTTTTAGTGAGTTATTGAACCAGGTGCGAGAAGTCGCAATGGATGCCTATGCTCATCAAGATTTGCCATTTGAAATGTTGGTAGAAGTATTGCAGCCGCAACGGGATCTCAGCCATCTGCCGCTATTTCAGGTCATCTTTCTGCTCCAAAATACACCCCTAGCTCAAATCGAACTAACTGGATTAACTGTTAGTGATGTGCCAATCGAAAGTACAACTGCTAAATTCGATCTGACTTTAGCAATGGAGACTACTGATGCTGGATTAGTGGGTGTGTGGGAGTACAATACTGACCTATTCGATCGCCGTACGATCGAACGGCTAGCAGGTCATTTTGAGACAATGCTGGAGGGGATTGTGGCGAATCCTCATCAGCGAATTTCTCAATTACCGTTATTGACAGAAATTGAGCAACAGCAGTTATTAATTGAGTGGAATGATACCCAGGTAGAATACCCTCAAGTTAAGTGTATTCATCAGTTGTTTGAGGAGCAGGTAGAACGGACACCCGATGCTGTGGCAGTGGTGTTTGAGAGTCAACAACTAACTTATCAGCAATTGAATTGTCGCGCTAATCAGTTGGCACACTATTTACGTTCTGTGGGTGTGGGAGCCGACATGTTCGTGGGTATTTGTGTCGAACGTTCTGTTGAGATGATTGTGGGACTGTTGGGAATTCTCAAGGCAGGTGGGACTTATGTGCCACTCGACCCTGATTATCCGACTGAGCGGTTACAATTTGCGATCGAAGATGCGGTAGTTTCCGTATTGTTAACCCAAACACGAGTCCTCGATCGATTACCCAATCATCAAGCACAGCTTGTCTGTTTAGATCGGATTTGGGCAGAAATAGATCGAAATAACCAGGATAATTTGACGGGAATTGTCACGGCTGGCGATCTGGCTAATCTGATTTATACCTCTGGTTCCACAGGTAAACCCAAGGGGGTCATGGTTGAGCATCGGGGACTGTTTAACTTAGCTCAAGCTCAAATTCAAATGTTTGAATTGAATGCTGATAGTCGCGTACTCCAGTTTGCCTCTCTCAGCTTTGATGCTTCGATTTGGGAAATTCTGATGGCGGTGGGAGCGGGGGCAACACTTTATTTAGGCACAAAAGACGCTCTCATGCCTGGTGCGCCGTTAATTCAGCGATTAAGCGATGACGGGATTACCCATATCACCCTACCACCGTCGGTACTGGCAGTCCTGCCTGTTGAAGAACTTCCGGCGTTGCAAACAATTATTGTGGCTGGCGAAGCCTGTTCTGCTGAAATCATCGAAGCATGGTCTGTTGGTCGCAACTTCTTCAACGCTTATGGCCCGACAGAAGCTAGTGTCTGTGCGACGATCGCCAAATGTATTGATGACAACCAAATCTCGATTGGTCGTCCCATTGCCAACACCCAAATCTACATCTTAGACGCGGATTTACAACCATTACCGATCGGTGTACCTGGCGAATTGCATATTAGTGGGGCAGGATTAGCACGGGGCTATCTCAACCGCCCTGAATTGACGCACGAGAAATTCATCCCCAATCCCTTTAGCACTGCTCCCCATTCCCGGCTGTATAAAACTGGGGATTTAGCACGCTACTTGAGTGATGGCAATATTGAATTCTTAGGACGGATCGACAATCAGGTCAAAATTCGGGGCTTCCGGATTGAGTTGGGCGAAATTGAAGCTGCACTGTCCCAGCTACCGGAAGTCAAGGAAGTAGTCGTCGTCGCCAGGGAAGATCGACCGAACAACCAAAGTTTAGTAGCTTACGTTGTCCCGCAACATCAAAATCTCACATC